>JAOBJN010000001.1 GCA_025728475.1 Candidatus Lightella neohaematopini | reverse complement strand
AGTGTAGTCTTAAATAGTAATATAATATTAATAAACTAAAAACTACTAAATATAGTAACTATTATTAATATAATTTTTTAATTAAACTGTAATTAAAATCATTAGTATTAACTAATACAAAATATTATGAACTTTGATTAAGTAATTCAGTTAAATTAGCAGATGCTTCATCAGCAGTTACTTTATGTTTACGACGACGATTACGTTCTTTATGATAAGCGTAACCAGTACCAGCTGGAATTAGTCTGCCAACAATAACATTTTCTTTTAGTCCGTGTAATTCATCTATTTTACCACCAACTGCTGATTCAGTTAGTACTCTAGTAGTTTCCTGAAATGATGCTGCAGAAATAAATGATTCTGTTGTTAGTGATGCTTTTGTAATACCTAATAATTCTCTATTATATATAATTTCTCTTTGTTTATTTTTTTTAAGTAAAATATTATTAATTTTAATTTTAGCATATTCTACTTGTTCACCACTTAGAAAATTAGAATCACCACCATTAATAATAGTAGCTTTACGTAACATTTGTCTAATAATTACTTCAATGTGTTTATCATTAATTTTAACTCCTTGTAGTCGATAAACATCTTGTACTTCATTAACAATATATTTAGTTACTTCATGTATTCCTCTAAGACGTAAGATATCCTGTGGAGCTTCAGGACCATCAGAAATAATATCACCTTTTTCTACATATTCACCTTCAAAAACATTCAACTGTCTCCATTTGGGAATCATTTCTTCATGTTCATACTTATTATCATCATTTGTTGATGTTATTATTAATCTTCTTTTTCCTTTTGTTTCCTTACCAAATGAAACAATACCGCTAATTTCTGCTAATATAGCTGATTCTTTAGGACGACGAGCTTCAAATAAATCAGCTACTCTAGGTAATCCACCAGTAATATCTTTAGTGCTAATAGTAGCTTGAGGTACTTTTGCTAAAATATCACCTTTATTAATTTTAGTACCATCTTCTAATTGAATAATGGCTTTACCTGGTAGAAAATAATGAGCAGGTAAGTCTGTACCTGGTAATAAAATATCTTGACCACAATTATTAATAATGTGTAATGCTGGTCTTAAATCTTTATTGCTACTAGTACGTTCAGCAGTATCTAGAACTATAATAGAAGTTAAGCCAGTTAATTCATCAGTTTGTCTTATAATTGTTTGACCGTCTATCATATCAACAAACTTTATTATACCATTAACTTCTGTAAGTATTGGAATACTATGAGGATCCCAATAAGCTATTACTTCCCCTGATGTAACAACATCACCATGATTTTTATTTATAGTAGCGCCATAAGGAACTTTGTATTTCTCTTTAATACGACCTAACTCATCTATAATTTTTAATTCTGCATTGCGAGAAGTAATAATTAATTTATTGGTAATATTTACTACTGACTTTGTATTTTCTAAATTTAGAAAACCACTATATTTAACTTGTATACTAGAATCAACAGTTATTCTTGACGCAGCCCCTCCTATATGAAAAGTACGCATAGTTAGTTGTGTTCCTGGTTCTCCTATAGATTGAGCAGCAATAACTCCAACAGCTTCTCCCTTATTTACTAAATTACCTCTAGCTAAATCTCTACCATAACATTTTGCGCATACACCAAAATTAGTATTACAAGTTACTACTGAACGTACTTTTATACTATCTACAGAATACTTATTTATCATATCGCAATGTGATTCATTTAAGAGAGTACCAGATTGTATAAGTACATTATTAGTTCCAGGAACATTGATATCATTAATTATTATACGTCCTAATACTCGTTCACTTAATGAATCTTTAATATCACTATCGGTAATAATATTAGTTAATGTAATACCATCATCAGTACCACAATCATATTCTATTACGACTAAGTCTTGAGCTACATCCACTAATCTCCGAGTTAAATAGCCAGAATTAGCCGTTTTTAATGCAGTATCAGCTAAACCTTTACGAGCTCCATGTGTTGAAATAAAATACTGTAATACATTTAATCCTTCTCTAAAATTTGCAGTAATAGGTGTTTCTATAATAGAACCATCTGGTTTAGCCATTAATCCTCGCATACCAGCTAATTGTCTAATTTGTGCAGCAGAACCTCTAGCTCCTGAATCAGCCATCATAAAAATATTATTGAATGATGCTTGGTATCTTTTTTCACCAGTATGAGTAGTAATAATTTCTGTAGATAAATTATCCATCATTGCTTTAGTTACACGTTCATTAGCAATAGTCCAAATATCAATAACTTTATTATATCTCTCACCAGCAGTTACCAATCCAGCTTGAAATTGTTCTTGAATTTCAGCTACTTCATGTTCTGCTTCAGATATTATTGAAGCTTTATTTGTTGGTACTAAAATATCATCTATACCAACAGATACACCTGATTTAGCAGCATAAGCAAACCCAGTATACATAATTTGGTCAGCAAATGTTACCGTTGCTTTTAATCCCAATATTCTATAACATGTATTAATCATATTAGTAATTGCAGGCTTTCCTAAAACTTGATTAATTAATTTGAAAGGTAAACCTTTTGGAACAATCATCCATAAAATAGCTCTTCCTATAGTAGTATTCACTATACTAATTTGTTTTGTAAAATTACCATTAATTAATTTGTATTCGCTAATTCTTACTTTTACTTTAGCATGTAAATCAACTAACTCATTATGATATAAATACTCTGCCTCCTTTGGACCAGTAATAATCATATTTTCACCCTTACCTTGTACACAATCCTTTGTCATATAATACAAACCTAACACAACATCTTGAGATGGTACAATAATAGGTTCACCATTAGCTGGTGACAATATATTATTAGTAGACATCATTAAAGCACGTGCTTCTAATTGTGCTTCTAATGTTAAAGGAACATGTACAGCCATTTGATCACCATCAAAGTCTGCATTATATGCAGCACATACTAATGGATGTAATTGAATAGCTTTTCCTTCAACTAATACTGGTTCAAAAGCTTGAATACCTAAACGATGTAAAGTAGGAGCACGATTCAACATTACTGGATGTTCATGAATTACCTCTTCTAAAATATCCCATACTACTGATTCTTCCTTTTCTACCATTTTTTTTGCAGCTTTAATGGTATTAGCTAATCCATTAATTTCTAATTTACCATATATAAATGGTTTGAATAGTTCTAAAGCCATTTTTTTTGGTAATCCACATTGGTGTAAATGTAAATATGGACCAACAGTAATTACTGATCTACCAGAATAGTCAACTCTTTTTCCTAATAAATTTTGACGAAATCTTCCTTGTTTACCTTTAATCATGTCAGCTAATGATTTTAATGGTCTTTTGTTTGCTCCAGTAAGAATTTTTCCCCGACGTCCATTATCTAGTAACGCATCCACTGCTTCTTGTAACATACGTTTTTCATTACGAACTATAATATCAGGAGCTGATAAATCTAATAATCGTTTTAAACGATTATTACGATTAATTACTCTTCTATATAAATCATTTAAATCAGAAGTAGCAAAACGACCACCATCTAGTGGAACCAATGGTCTTAACTCAGGTGGTAATACTGGTAATACAGTTAATATCATCCACTCTGGCTTGTTACCACTTTGAATAAATGATTCCAATAATTTAATACGCTTAGTAATTTTTTTTCTTTTAGTTTCAGAATTAATGTTATTTAATTCATTACGTAAAATATTACATTCATTCTTAAGATTGATTTCTTTTAATAAAAATTGTATAGCTTCAGCACCTATTTTTGCATCAAAATTATTACCAAAATTTTCTAAAGCATTAATATATTGTTCTTCAGTTAAAATTTGTCGATATAATAATTCCGATGTATTAGTATTAGTTACTATATAAGATTCAAAATATAAAATTTTCTCTATATCTTTTAGTGGCATATCTAAAATTAAACCAATACGGGAAGGTAATGATTTCAAAAACCAGGTATGAGCCGTTGGCGATGCTAATTCAATATGCCCCATTCTCTCACGTCGTACTTTTGTTTGAGTTACTTCAACACCACATTTTTCACAAATTATACCTCTATGTTTTAGACGTTTGTATTTACCACACAAACATTCATAATCTTTAATAGGACCAAAGATACGAGCACAAAATAGTCCATCACGTTCTGGTTTAAAAGTTCGATAATTAATTGTTTCCGGTTTTTTTACTTCACCAAAGGACCATGAACGAATTACTTCTGGAGAAGCTAAGGAAATTTTAATTTTATCGAATTCGTCAATAATATTTTTAAATTTTAAAGAATATGTAAATTTTTCCACTAAATATATCCTTTATGATATTATAAATAATTAATTTTCTTCTAATTCTATATTAATAGCTAAGGAACGTATTTCTTTAAGTAATACATTAAATGATTCAGGTATATTAGGTTCCATAGTATGATTATTATCTACTATATTTTTATACATTTTTGTTCTTCCACTAACATCATCTGATTTAACAGTTAGCATTTCTTGTAATGTATATGCAGCTCCATATGCTTCCAATGCCCAAACTTCCATTTCACCAAATCTTTGACCACCAAACTGAGCCTTACCACCTAATGGTTGTTGCGTGACTAAACTATAAGATCCAGTAGAACGAGCATGCATTTTATCATCTACTAAGTGATTTAATTTTAACATGTACATATATCCAACAGTTACTGGTCTTTCAAATTTTTCTCCAGTTCTACCGTCAAACAAAGTAATTTGTCCTGATGTATCTACATTAGCTAATTTTAATAACTGTTTTATTTCTTCTTCTTTAGCTCCATCAAATACTGGAGTAGCAACTGGTATACCATTTTGTAAATTTCTTGCCAATTTAATTATATCATTATCTGATAAATTATCCAAATTTACTTTTTGTCTTATATTATTGCCAATATCATAAACTTGCTGTATAAAATTTCTTATCTTTAGTATGTTAGTGTTTTTCTTTAACATATCATGAATTTTATTACCAATACATTTTGCTGCCATACCTAAATGAGTTTCCAAAATTTGACCAATATTCATACGTGATGGTACACCTAATGGATTTAATACAATATCAACTGGCACTCCATTTTCATCATAAGGCATATCTTCAACTGGACAAATTTTGGAAATTACTCCCTTATTGCCATGACGACCAGCCATTTTATCTCCAGGTTGGATATATCTTTTTACTGCTAAATATATTTTGACTATTTTTAATATTCCAGGAGCTAAATCATCACCTTGAGTTATTTTCTTTATTTTTAATTTTAGTTGTTTATCAAAATTATTTTTTATGTTATTAAATTGTTTATGAAGTATAGATAATTTCTGTTTATCATCAGTATTTTTAATATTAATATTAAACCACTTATTTTTAGGAGTTTTGTTAATTAATTCTGGTTTAATATTATTATTTATTAGCAAATTATATACAAAAGAAAATAAATTATGTTCTAATACTTGTAATTCTTCAATAAGAGTTTTTTTTATATTTTCTATTTTATTATTTTCAATTTCTAAAGTACGCTTATCTTTTTTTATACCATCTCTAGTAAATATTTGTACATCAATTACAGTACCAAAAACTCCATTTGGAACTCTTAAAGAAGAATCTTTTACATCTGATGCTTTTTCTCCAAAAATAGCTCTAAGTAATTTTTCTTCAGGTGTTAATTGAGTTTCACCTTTTGGTGTAACTTTACCTACTAAAATATCTCCACCAGTAACTTCAGCACCAACATATACTATACCTGATTCGTCTAATTTAGATAATGCAGATTCGCTGACATTAGGAATATCTGATGTAATATCTTCTGCTCCTAGTTTAGTATCTCTAGCTATACAAGATAGTTCTTGAATATGAATAGTAGTAAATCTATCTTCTTGTACTACTTTCTCAGAAATTAACATCGAATCTTCAAAATTATATCCATTCCATGGCATAAAGGCGATACGCATATTTTGCCCTAAAGCTAATTCACCTAAATTTGTGGCTGGACCATCAGCTAATACATCACCTTTGTTAATTACATCACCAATATTTACACAAGGAATTTGATTAATACAAGTATTTTGATTAGAACGAGTATATTTTGTTAAAGTATATATATCAACACCGATATCATTATTTTTAATATCATTTGAATTAACTTTAATAATAATTTTTGTTGCATCCATATATTGGACTATACCACCTCTATTAGCTATAACTGTTACTCCAGAATCTATTGCAACAATACGTTCCATTCCAGTACCAACTAATGGAGCTTCTGCTTTTAATGTAGGTATTGCTTGACGTTGCATATTAGCTCCCATTAAAGCTCTATTTGCATCGTCGTGTTCCAAAAATGGTATTAATGATGCACCAACAGAAACTATTTGTTGAGTTGAAACATCCATATAATTAACTTGCTTTTTAGCAAATAAACTAGATTCACCTTTATTACGACAAATAATAAACTCATCAATAAAATGACCATTATTATCTATATTAGTATTAGCTTGTGCTATTATATAATTAGTTTCTTCTATTGCAGATAAATAATGAATATCATTAGATACAATACCATTTTTTACAACACGATATGGTGTTTCAAGAAAACCATAATTATTAATACGAGCATATACAGACAATGAGTTAATTAATCCTATATTAGGTCCTTCTGGTGTTTCTATAGGACAAACACGACCATAATGAGTAGGATGAACATCTCTTACTTCAAATCCAGCTCTTTCCCTTGTTAGACCTCCAGGTCCTAAAGCTGATATACGTCTCTTATGAGTTATTTCTGATAATGGATTATTTTGATCCATAAATTGTGATAATTGACTAGATCCAAAAAATTCTTTTATTGCAGCAGAAATCGGTTTAGCATTTATAAGTTCTTGAGGCATTAAGTTATCTAAGTCTCCAATAGATAATCTCTCTTTTACAGTTTTTTCTACTCTAAGTAAACCAATACGAAATTGATTCTCTGCCATTTCTCCCACAGAACGAATACGTCGATTACCTAAATGATCAATATCGTCTATTTCTCCCTTTCCATTTCTAATATCTATTAATTTTTTTATTACTAATATAATATCTTTTTTAGTAAGTAATCCATTATTATAATTCTCATTACATAAAAGAGATTTATTAAATTTCATTCTTCCAACTAAAGATAGATCATAACGATCAGAAGAAAAAAATATATTATTAAACATGTTTTCAATTGTATCTTTAGTAGGAGGTTCACCAGGTCTAATAACACGATATATTTCTGTCAAGGCTGTTGTACGATCATAAGTTGGATCAATTTTAATTGTTTCTGATATAAATGGACCATGATCTAGATCATTAGTAAAAATTGTTTCTATTTGAGAATAGTTAGAATAACTAAGTTTTTTTAATATTTCTGGGGTTATTTTAGTATTTGCTTGTACTATTAATTTTTTATTATCATCAAAATAATCTTTAGCTAATATTTTACCAATAACATAATCAATTGGTATTTCTATTTCACTTACATGATCATTTATCAATGATTTAATATGTTTATAAGTAATTCTTCTACCTTGTTTAACATAAACAATGCCATTATATTTTATGTCAAATAATGCAGTTTCGCCTCTTAATCTTTCTGGTATTAATATCATTTTAATTTGATTATTATTAATATTATAAACTACTTTATCAAAAAATATATCTAGTATTTGATTATTATTATAACCTAAAGCATGTAATAGTACAGTGACAGGTAATTTTCTTCTTCTATCAATACGTACAAATAAATTATCTTTAGAATCAAATTCAAAATCTAACCAAGAACCTCTATAAGGAATAATACGAGCGTTATATAGTATTTTACCTGAGGAGTGAGTTTTTCCTTTGTCACTATCAAAAAATACTCCAGGACTACGATGCAACTGTGATACTACAACTCGTTCAATACCATTAATAATAAAAGTACCACTACTTGTCATTAATGGAATTTCTCCCATATAAACTTCTTGTTCTTTTTCATATTTAATTTTATTATTTAATGTATCATTATCATAAACCAATAAACGTAACTTTACTTTTAATGAAGCTGAATAAGTCATACCCCGTGTCTTACATTCATTAATGTCAAAAATTGGTCGTTCAATATAGTAACTATAATATTCTAATATTGCATTTTTACTATAACTTTTAATAGGAAAAATAGAACGAAAAACTGATTCTAGTCCAACCTTACCATTAGGATCATATTCAACAAATTTCTTAAAAGATTCTAGTTGAATAGATAAAAGATATGGTACATCTAATATTTGTTGTCTTTTACCAAAATCTTTACGGATTCTTATTTTTTCAGCATTAGAATATAACATATTATTAACCTATTATATTAGTAAACAAATAGTATTATAAGTTATCACGTAATACGTATTCTATTTTTTAATTACTTTATTTTATCGTAACAGAAGCACCAACTTTTTCCAAATCTTGTTTTATACTATTTGCATCAATTTTGCTTAACGACTCTTTTATTAATACTGGAGCTGATTCAACCAAATCTTTTGCTTCTTTTAAACCTAATCCAGTAATACTACGAACTACTTTGATAACAGAAATTTTATTTGTACCAATTTTATCTAAAAATATACTAAATTCTGTTTGTTCTTCTGGTACTTCGGTATTATTTACTATATTATTACTTATTGTATTAGCTACAACATTAAATTTTTTTTCTAACATAGATATTAGCTCACTTATATCATTTATTGACATATTACTAATCGCATCTATGATATTTTCTTTAGAAATAGACATAATAATCCTTAATTTATAATATAATTAATTACTTTTTATAAAATTTAATACTCTAAGTAATTTTAATAAAGAAACTTCTTTTAATAATTTAATAATATTAATAATAGCTTCTTCATATGTTGGCATATTAACTAAATAATTTATTTCTGATTTATGTATAATATTACCATTAAAACATGCTAATTTTATCTTTAATTTAGTATTTTTAGAAAAATTATATAATAAACGTGCAGCAATACCAGGATGTTTAGATGAACAAGCAATTAATGTTGGTCCACTAAATGAGTTAAGTAAACATTTAAAATTATTATTTTCTTTAATAACACGATTAATTAAAGTATTTTTTATTATAAAAATACTAATATTTTGTAGATACGCATCTTTTCTTAGAGAATTAATTTCATTTGCATTAACACCGTGATAATCGGCAACAACAATAGATAATACATTAATAAATAATTTACGAATATTATCTATAATATTAGATTTTTCATTAATATTTAAAACCATAATAATTCTTATTATATAAAATAATTATTAATTAAAATTATATTTTTAAAAATTTATAAATAAATACTATTTATTTTTTAGTACACTTAAAAAATTAATATTAATACCAATGCCCATTGTTGTAGATAAATGTACTTGATTTATCAAATTATTTTTATTTAAAACAAATTTATTTTTAATTATTGATAATATTAATGCTTTTAAGTTTTCTATTATTTTATCTTTACTAAAATTTATTCTACCTATAGAAGTATGTATAATTCCATACTTATCATTACAATAAATAATCTTTCCTAATTTTATTTCATTAATTACTGAAACAATATCATTAGTGACAGTACCTAACTTAGGATTAGGCATAATATTTCTTGGTCCTAATATACTACCTAGTTTACTAACTAATGGCATAGCATCTGGTGATGCTATAACAAAATTTATTTTTTCTTTTTTATTATTTTTTATGTAGGAAAATAATTCCTCCATACCAATCATGGTAATACCAATCTTTTTAATTAATTCAATTTGTTTTTTATCTTGAGTAAAAACTGCTATTTTTATTATTTGACCGTTGTTATGGGGTAACATAACTGTATTTTTGATATTATGATCTATTTTTTTAGTATTAATGTTAAGTTTTATAGCAACATCAATACTTTCAACAAATTTAATAGTATTGTTTTCTTTCAAAATGTCAATTGCTTGACTAATTTCGTAACATTTATTATTACTTACATTTTTATATAAATTATTCATCCTTTTACTTATTTTACTCATTAATAATTATTCCCATAGATGTAGCTGAACCAATAATAGACTTAATTATTGATTCTAATTTAATTGTATTCATATCTTTTATTTTTAATTGAGCAATTTCTTTAATCATACTATAACTAATTTTACCAACTATATCTTGTCCTGGTTTTTTAGAACCTATCTCTATATTAATTATTTGTTTTAACAAAAAAGTAACTGGTGGGCTTTTACATATAAAAGTAAAGGAATTATCAGTATAAATTGTTATTACAGTAGGTAATGGAGTATTATTCTTTATTCCTGAAGTCATATGATTAAACTTTTTACAAAATTCCATGATATTAATTCCATGCTGGCCTAAAGCAGGACCAATTGGTGGAGATGGAGTAGCAACTCCAGATGGTATTTGTAATTTAACTATAGTTTTTATTTGCTTAGCCATAAAATTTAAATATAAATAATAATATTATGAAATAATTACCAATATAATAACATATAGTTATTATATATCAATTTTTTTCTACTTGTGCAAAATCTAATTCTACTGGAGTAGATCTTCCAAAAATAGAAACAGATACTTTTAATCTACTTTTTTCATAATCTACTTCTTCTACTATTCCATTAAAATCAGAAAACGGCCCATGATTTACTCTTACTAATTCACCTAATTCAAATATTACTTTTGGTTTTGGTTTATCACCTGCTTTTTGTAATCTATCAATAATAACTTTAATTTCTTTATTACTTATTGGTGTTGGACGATCAGAATGTCCACCTACAAATCCCATAACTTTTGGTATACTACGAATTAAGTACCAACTGTCATTATTTAATATCATTTGTACTAATATATATCCGGGAAAAAATTTTCTTTCACTTTTTCGTCTTTGTCCACGTTTTATTTCTACTACTTCTTCTGTAGGAACTATAACATCACCAAATAATTGTTCCATTTTATATAATTTAATATACTCTTTAATAGATAAAGATACTTTTTTTTCAAAACCAGAAAAGACTTGAATTACATACCAATTTTTTGTAACAGATATATTCATACTATATTTTTAATTTGGTGATGAATGAAATAATATTAATTAATAAAGTATCTAATCCCCATATTATTAATGATATTATAATTGTTACTACAGTAATAATTATCGTTATATTTATTGCATCTTTATAATTAGGCCAGCTAACTTGTTTTAATTCTTTATAAGATTGTGTTATCATTTTTACTATATTATTTTTTCTTAAAAGGTATAATATCATAATACTAATAACAATTGTAATAAATGTTGTAAATAAATTACTATAATAATTAGATATTATAAATATGATTAATACTATTAGTATAGTAATAGATAATTTTTTTATGTGTTTTTTAAGAAAATTCACTATATTAATTTTTATAAACATTAAGTATTTTAATAAAAATTTATACACACTAAATATAAGTACCTAATCTTTATAGGTACTTATAAAAGTAAGTACTGAATATTTATTTTTAGTAAATAATATAACTATCTAAGAAATAATATTTGTAACTACTCCAGCTCCGACTGTACGACCACCTTCACGAATTGCAAATCTTAAACCATTAGTCATAGCTATAGGAGAAATTAAATTTACAACCATCTTTATATTATCACCAGGCATAACCATTTCAATATCATTAGATAATTCAATACTTCCAGTGACATCAGTAGTTCTAAAGTAGAATTGAGGTTTGTAGCCATGAAAAAATGGAGTATGTCTTCCACCTTCATTTTTATTTAATATGTATACTTCTGCTTCAAATTTAGTATATGGTTTAATAGACCCTGGTTTTGATAATACTTGTCCCCGTTCTACTTCTTCACGTTTAGTTCCTCTTAATAATACTCCTATATTTTCTCCTGCACGACCTTCATCTAATAATTTACGAAACATTTCTACTCCAGTACAAACTGTACTAATAGTTTGTTTAATACCAACTATTTCTACTTCTTCACCAATTTTAATTATTCCTTGTTCTACACGTCCAGTTACTACTGTACCTCTACCAGAAATAGAAAATACATCTTCTATAGGTAATAAAAATGGTTTATCTATATCTCGTTTAGGTTGAGGAATATAATTATCTAAGGTATTAGCTAATTCTATAATTTTATCTGTCCATATACTATCGCCTTCTAAGGCTTTTAGAGCAGAACCTCTAATAATTGGAGTACTATCACCAGGAAAATCATATTGTGATAATAATTCTCTAACTTCCATTTCTACTAATTCTAATAATTCATTATCTTCAACCATATCACACTTATTCATAAATACAACTATATAAGGAACACCTACCTGTCTACTTAATAAAATATGTTCTCTTGTTTGAGGCATAGGACCATCTGTAGCTGCAACTACTAAAATAGCTCCATCCATTTGTGCTGCTCCAGTAATCATATTTTTTACATAATCAGCATGACCGGGACAATCAACATGAGCATAATGTCTAATTCTTGTATCATATTCTACATGAGAGGTATTAATAGTAATCCCCCTTGCTTTTTCTTCCGGAGCGTTATCAATTTGTTCAAAAGCACGAGCTGTACCACCATATATTTTAGATAAAACAGTAGTTATAGCAGATGTTAAAGTAGTTTTACCATGATCTACATGACCAATTGTACCAACATTAATATGTGGTTTATTTCGACAAAATTTTTCTTTAGACACGATCAATTCCTTAAATTAAAGTTATTAAAATATAATTAAACAAAATAAAATACATATTTATTTACCACGATTTTCTATTATTATTTTAGTGATTTTACTTGGTGTTTCTTGATATTTAAAAAATTCCATAGAGTATGATGCTCTACCTTGTGTTTGTGAACGTAAAGATGTGGCATAACCAAACATTTCTGCAAGTGGTACTTCAGCATATATAATTTTATTGTTATTTAAATCATCTATACTATTGATAATTCCTCTACGTCTATTTAAATCTCCAATAAGATCACCCATATAATTCTCTGGTGTAATAATTTCTATATTCATAATTGGTTCAAGTAATATTGGTTGTGCCTTCATGAAAGCTTCCTTAAAAGCTATAGCACTAGCTATTTTAAATGCTATTTCCGATGAGTCAACTTCATGATATGATCCATCAAAAACAGTTACTTTAATATTAACAATTGGATAACCAGCAAGAATACCGCTACTCATTTGTTCACGAACACCTTTATCTATAGCTGGAATGTATTCTTTAGGAATCACTCCACCAACTATTTCATTTATAAATTCATAATTTTTTTCTCTAGATTTAATTGGTTCAATACGTAACCAAACATGACCAAATTGACCTCTACCACCAGATTGGCGAATAAATTTACCCTCTTGCTTAACCATTTTTTTTATAGTTTCTCTATATGAAACTTGAGGTTTACCAATATTAGCATGTACATCGAATTCACGATACATACGATCAACTAAAATTTCTAAATGTAATTCACCCATACCAGAAATAATGGTTTGACCAGATTCATGATCAATACGAAATTTAAAGGATGGATCTTCTTGTGTAAGACGAATTAAAGCAGCACTCATCTTTTCTTGATCAATTTTAGTTTTTGGTTCTAATGATAAAGATATAACTGGTTCAGGAAACTCTATATTTTCTAAAATAATTGGATGATTTGGATTACATAATGTATCTCCAGTAGAAATATTTTTCAATCCTATTGCTGCAGCAATATCACCAGCTCGAACTTCCTTTATTTCATCTCTTTTATTAGCATGCATTTGTACAATACGGCCAAGTCTTTCCTGTTTATTTTTTGTTGAATTAAGTAATACCTGACCAGATTTTATAACTCCAGAATAGACTCTAAAAAATGTTAAATTACCTACAAATTGATCATTGGCTATTTTGAAAGCTAATGCAGAAAATGGTTCATTATCTTTTGGAAGACGGAAAGTATTAGTTTTTTTATCCATAAGAACCCCATTGACATTTTTAATATCATCAGGAGATGGTAAATAATCAATTATTGCATCTAACATAGTCTGAATTCCTTTATTTTTAAAGGCAGAACCACAAGTAACTACAGTAATTTCATTATTTAATGATCTATAACGCAACGCTTGTTTAATTTCATTCTCATTAAGAGAACCATGTGATAAGTATTTATCCATTAATTTTTCTGAACTTTCAGCTGCAGATTCTAATAATTTTAAATGTAATGAATATGATAATTCAAATAATTCTTTAGGTATATCAGTGATACTATATTTAATTCCATAATTTTGATCTTTCCAGATAATTGCTTTCATTTTTATTAAATCTATTACTCCAATAAAATTATCTTCTTTTCCTATAGCTAATTGAATAGGTACAGGATTAGCATTTAATTTACTTTTTAGTTGTTCTATTACTTTTAAATAATCAGCTCCAATACGATCCATTTTATTTATAAAAGCAATTCTAGGAACTTTATATTTATTAACTTGTCTCCATACTGTTTCAGATTGTGGTTGTACCCCACCAACGGCACAATAAATCATAACAGCACCATCTAATATTCTCATTGATCGTTCTACTTCTACTGTAAAATCCACATGTCCAGGAGTATCAATAATATTAATTCTATGCATGTCAAATTGATTGTATACGCCAGACCAAAAACAAGTTGTTGCTGCTGAAGTAATTGTTATACCTCGTTCTTGTTCTTGTATCATCCAATCCATAGTAGCATCACCGTGATGAACTTCTCCAATCTTATGATTTACACCAGTATAAAACAGAATTCTTTCAGTAGTAGTAGTTTTTCCTGCATCAATGTGTGCACTTATACCAATATTACGATATTTAGTAATAGGTGTAACACGACTCATATCAATTCCTCTTTTATAATATAATATGTATTATTACCATCTATAATGAGCAAAAGCTTTATTTGCTTCTGCCATACGATGTGTATCTTCTCGTTTTTTTATTGCTAATCCTTTATTATTAATAGCATCAAATAATTCATTAGCTAAACGAATAATCATAGATTTATCTTTACGTTTACGAGCAGCAATAACTATCCAGCGCATTGCTAATGTATTTCTTCTATTTGTATTAACTTCTACTGGAATTTGGTAAGTAGATCCTCCAACTCTCCTAGATTTTATTTCAACGACTGGTCGTACATTAGATAATGCTAACTCTAATATTTCTATTGGTTTTTTATCAATTTTTTTTAATAAAATATCTATAGCACTGTACAATATCTTTTCTGCGATAGACTTTTTACCGTTTTTCATAATAATATTAATAAATTTTGCTAAAACCAAAGAATTAAATTTTTGATCTGGTAATATAATATTTTTATTATTTGAACGCCTTCTAGACATTTAACTACCTATTATTATATAATAAACTACGTTTAAATTTTGTATATTAAATAAATTATAATTAGTTTTTTTTAGTACCATATTTTGATCTACCTTTTTTCCTATCTTTAACTCCAGAAAAGTCTAATGCTCCTCTTATAGTATGATATCTTACTCCTGGTAAATCCTTTACTCTACCACCTCTAATAAGAACAACTGAATGTTCTTGTAAATTATGACCTTCTCCACCTATATATGAAGTAACTTCAAAACCATTAGTTAATTTTACACGACATACTTTTCGTAAAGCAGAATTAGGTTTTTTTGGAGTTGTAGTATAAACACGAGTACATATTCCTCTCTTTTGGGGACATTGATTTAGAGCTGGAACATTATTTTTTATATTTTTTACAGATCTTGCTTTACGTACTAATTGATTTATAGTAACCATAGATATAGCCAACTTTTAATTTAAAAAATAAAACTAATTTATCATATTTTTTAATTATACTAATTTAAAATTGTTTAGTTATTAACTAATTAGTAATTATAACACATTTATAATTACACTACTAGTTAATAAAATAATATTTATTTAATATATACTTATTTAGTTATATATAATTTACTATATTTTAGTGTTTATAATAAATAAAATTATATAATATCTTTATTCCACACTCACTAAGAATACTTTCTGGATGGAATTGTATTCCATATAATGGTAAATTACGATGTTTAATGGCCATAATCTCTTTATTATTATTGTATATACTCCAAGCACTAATTAATAAACAATCTGGTAAGTTTTCTGTAGAAATAGTTAATGAGTTATATCTCGCAGCTTTAAATGGACTATTTATATTATAAAATATATTACTTTTATCATGAATAATATTAGATTGTTTACCATGCATAATAAAATTTGATTTTGTAACTTTTGCTCCAAATATTTTACCTATTATTTGGTGACCTAAACATATTCCTAATATAGGTATGGTATCAGAAAAATGTTTTATTATTTTTGAAGATATACTTAATGAACTAGGTGATCCTGGTCCTGGAAGAATTATTATTTTATTTGGATTTATACTGTTAATATCAGTAATATCTATTGCATCTTGTTTATAAATTAAGACATCGCTAATACCAATCATTTTAATATAATGATATGTATTCCAATTAAATGAATCATAATTATCTATTAACAATATTTTCACGTCATTAATCTACTATTTTATTTAACTATTTTATATTAATTACTTTATGTACTTTATTTAAAGTATTTTCAGCTATAATTTTAGCTTTTCTATTACCACTAATTAATATACTATTTAAGTATCTTTCTTTATTTCTAATAGAAAAATATTTTTTTTGTATTTTGAATAGAATATTATTAATTTCATTAGCTACTATTTTTTTAAGTTGTTTATAATTAATATTATTAAGATCTTTTTCTAAATCTATTATATTTGTATTAGTGAGTACAGACAATATATTTAATAAGTTAGAAATTCCCGGTTTATTTTTTAAATCATATTTTATAATTGGTGGATTATCAGAATCAGTAATAGCATTATTAATTTTTTTTTTAACTAATTCTGGTTTATCTAATAAAGAAATATAATTATTATCATTAATATCTGATTTAGACATTTTTTTCATAGGATTAAGTAAAGATGTTATTTTACCTATTTTTGGTATAAGAGGTTTAGGTATAGTGAAAATATTACCATATTTTTTATTAAAATTTTTTGCTATATCTCTACTAAATTCTAAGTGTTGTTTTTGATCATAACCAACTGGTACATAATTAGTTTGATATAATAATATATCTGATGTCATTAATATTGGATAAGTAAATAATCCAGCTGTAATTTTATTTGATAAATGATTATATGTCATATATTTACTCTTAAATTGTGTCATACGCTTTAATTTATTCCAATTAACATAACAGCTAAGTATCCAATGTAGTTGACTATGTTCAACTATTTTAGATTGTAAACAAATAATATTTATATCAGGATCGACACCACAAGCTAAGTATAATGCTAATGTATTTAATGACAATGTTTTTAAGTTATTAAAATTATTATTAGTAATAGCATGTAAATCAGCTATACAATAAATACACTTATAAATATTTTGTATATTTATCCATTGTTTAATTGCACCAATATAGTTACCAATTGTTAAATTATTTGATGGTTGTATAGCACTAAAAACTATATTTTTAATTAACATAAGTTTTTATAATCTAATATTAAAATTTTATCAATTGTAATAATATTACTTTAAATATACTATATATTATTATTTAGTATTTTTGATCTAATATTTTTTACAGTTAGAAAATAATTATTACTATTAAAAATTTCTGACCCAATAACAAAAATATTTGCTCCCATTTTAGAAATTATTTCTATATTATTTAATTTGATACCACCATCAACAGCAATGTCAATATCTAAATTATTATTTATTATAATGTTATTTAATTGCTGTATTTTATTTAATACAGATGGTATAAACAATTGATTACTATATCCTGGATTAACTGACATAATTAATACTAAATCTATTTTATCCATAACATATTCTAAATAAGATAATGGTGTAGCTGGATTAAATGCTAATCCTGCTTTACATCCATAATTTTTAATAATTCGTAATAATTTATCTATATGATTAGTTGCTTCTACGTGAAAAGATATATAATTAGCTCCAGCTTTAGCAAAATCTAATATTAATGACTCTACCGGATTAACCATTAAATGAACATCAATTGGAGTAGTTATGCCATAATTTCTTAATGATTTTAATACTAATGGTCCAATAGTTAAATTAGGTACATAATGATTATCCATAACATCAAAGTGTATTAAATCTATTCCTGCTTTCACTACATTTTCTATATCTTGACCAAGAAAAGCAAAATTAGCAGAAATAATAGATGCAGAAATTAATATATTTTTCATTTTTATTTATAATTTTGAAAGTAAATCTTGTTTACTATCTAAAATAGATTTGATTATTATTTTTTTATCTACATTATAAAATATTTTTGCTGTACCAATACTAATTGGTAGTACTAAATTGATACCATTCATATTATTTTTCTTATCATGTTTTATAATATTAATATAATCATTAACATTTATATTTTTTGGACCAAGTATGGGTAATTTAGCTTTTATTATTAATGATCTAATCAGTTTAGCATATTCGACTTTAATTATATTAAGATTTAAAGAAATATAAGTAGCTATAATAATACCAACAGCAACTGCTGATCCATGAGACCAATAATTATAATTGGTATATTTTTCTATTGCATGACCAAAAGTGTGTCCAAGATTTAGTAATATTCTTGATATATTATCAATTTTATTTTTATTTATTATATTTATTTTTAATTTACAACAAGTAATAACACATTGATATAAAAATTTTAATTTTAATGAAATTAAATTTTTTAGATTTTTTTCTATCCAAAAGAAAAAATTTTTGTCCATTATTATACTATACTTAATAATTTCTGATAACCCAGAATAAATTTCTTTTTTTGATAATGTATTTAAAAAATTTAATCCAATTATTATTAATTTTGGTTCGTAAAATGTACCAATCATATTTTTACCATATTTGTGATTTATAGAATTTTTATTTCCTATACAAGCATCTACTTGAGCAAGTAAAGTAGTAGGGATATGAATAATACTAATACCCCTTTTATAAATTGAAGCAATAAAACCAGATATGTCACTTATCACACCACCACCAAAAGAAATAATAATACTATTACTATCATAATTTTTTTTTAAAAGTATTAAAATGACATTATTTACTGTTGTCATAGTTTTATATTTTTCACCATCAGGTATGATAATATGTTCTAAATAATTAGTAACACTGTAAAATAATTTTTTTAATTTGTTTAAATATAATGATGCAATTAATTTATTTGTTATAATTAGTATTTTTTTATCTTTTAAAATATTAAAATTATAGTCTAATTCATTAAATAAATTATCTGATATTAAAATATTACATGAATTGTATTTTAGTAATTTTTTCATAAGTTTATTAGTTTTATAATATCATTAATAATATCATTAATATTCTTTTTATCTGTACTAACTACGAAATCAGAAATTGCTTCATATAAATAATTACGTTTACTTGATAAATATTCTAATATAATTTTAGGATTATTTAATTTTAGTAAAGGTCTATTAATATAGCTATTTATCCTTAACAATTGTGATTTAACACTAGTTTTTAAATAAATTACCTTTCCATATAGTGGTAAGTATTTTAATACAATTTTTGATTCTACAGTACCACCTCCAGTAGATAATAATATATTATTTCTTTCTATTAAATTTAATACTACATTTTCTTCAATTTTTCTAAATATTTTTTCTCCATTAATAAAAATTCTACTTATACTAGTCTTGGTAAAATTTTGTATTTCGTAATCAGAATCAAAAAATAACATATTTAATTTTTTGGCTAGATGAAATCCAATGGTAGTTTTACCAGAAAACATTGGTCCTACTAAAAATATATTTCTATTTTTACTTATCATAAGTGTTAATATATACTAAAATAATTTTTACAAAAAATTTATCTATATTTAGAAAATAAAGATATTATAGTATTTTATAGAGATTATTAAATTTAATTAATAGTATATTTAATTATATAAATAAATTTATAAATTCTTTATTAGATAGATAACTTACTATTTTTAATAAATTATTATATTCGTAAAATGAATATTAACAATTTAAAAAAAGAAATAAAAAAATACGGTATAAAAAAATTTAAAAAAATATTATATAATTCTAGTTTTTCCGTACTTCTTAAAGAAGAACAAAATATTGATTATTTTGATTTAAACAAAGTATTAACCACCAATTATGGAGCTATTTCAATAAATACAGTACCATTTACAGGTAGATTACCGTTAGATAAATATATAGTATGTGATAATAATACTAAAAATAAAGTTTGGTGGATAAATAATGGTAATAATAAACCAATAAATATTAATACTTGGTATTTTTTAAAAGAGCTAGTTGTTAATCAACTTAGTAACAAAAAAATATTTGTTGTAGACTTTTTTTGTGGTACCGATATAAACAATAGATTAAAAATTAGATTTATTACAGAAATACCATGGCAAGCACATTTTGTAAAAAATATGTTTATTATGCCAAATAAAAGAGATTTAAAAAAATTTAAACCTAATTTTGTTATATTAAATGGAGCTAGATGTAAAAACGCAATGTGGAATAAATATAACTTAAATTCAGAAGTATTTATTGCTTTTAATTTTACTGAAAATATGCAGATTATAGGTGGAACCTTATATAACGGAGAAATAAAAAAGGGAGTATTTTTAATTATGAATTATTTCTTACCATCACGTAATGTTTTGCCAATGCATTGTGCAGCTAATATGAGTAAAAGTAATGATGTAACTTTATTTTTTGGTTTATCAGGTACCGGAAAAACCACATTATCTAACGTAAAAAACTATTATTTGATAGGAGATGATGAACATGGTTGGAGTGATAATGGTCATGTATTTAATTTTGAAGGAGGATGTTATGCTAAAATTATAAACCTAACAAGTATTAAAAATCCAGAAATATTTTCTGCAATTAAAAAAAATGCTATATTAGAAAATGTAGTAGTTTTAGATAATGGTTTTGTAGATTTTTCAGATAATAAAAATACGGAAAATACTAGAGTATCTTTTCCAATTAGTTATATTAGAAAAAAGAATAAATCTGAGTTACTTGCTAATAATGTTAAAAATATAATATTTTTGACTGCTGATTATTTTAGAGTATTACCGTTGGTATCTATTTTATCATTAGAACAATCTCAATATTATTTTTTATCAGGTTTTACTACAAAATTATCAAATACAGAGTTAAATATAATTAAACCTACTCCAACATTTTCAGCTTGTTTTTCTGAACCATTTTTACCACTACATCCAATTATATATACTAAATTATTAACTAATCATTTATTAAAAAATAATATTAACGTATTCTTAGTTAATACTGGTTGGGATTATTATGGTAATCGTATATCTATTAAAAAAACTAAAATTATAATAAATAATATATTAAATTTTAATATTAATAAAAAATTAATAAATATTATACCAATATTTAATTTATCGGTACCTAAATTTTTAGATGGATTACACTCTGACTTATTAGATCCTCGTAATTATTATATAAATAAAGAAGTATGGAAATATAAAGCAAAAATACTAGCAAAATTATTGAAAAATAATTTTAATAGATTTTTAGATACTGATTTAGGTAAATTAATAGTTAAATTTGGACCTAAAATTTAATTTTAAATTTTTATCTAAATTTTCTTAATGAAGTTATATAAAATATTATAAAAATTATTACTTTCTGATATAAATGGTATATGTGCTGAATTTTCTAATATAAAATTAGTATTCTTTTTATTATTTTTATTTAAAAATGCTATTTTATAAGGTACTATTTTATCTAATTTACCATATATAGTAATATGTGGTATATTAATATAATTTATTGATTTTCTTAAATCAGTATTTTTTAGTAGTTTCAAGCCAAACATTAATGTTTTTATAGATGGTGTTCTATTTTTTAAAAGGATATTTTTTAAAGTAGTTTTTTCTTTTTTCGTTAATTTAATATTAATATTTTGTAGACAAATAAATTTTAACATTGTTTTGATGTAATTATTATTTAGTTTCTTAGCAAAACTAACTAATGTTATATCAGAAATACCAGGCCAATTATAATCTGCACAAAAATATGGTGAGGAAGAAACTAATACTAATCCTTTAAAAATATTTGGATACATCAATACCATTTTAGTTGCTACTAAGCCACCTAATGACCAACCTACTAAAATTATATTGTTAATATTGATATCATTCACGATTATATTAACTAATTGATCTAATGTATATAGATTTATTTCTTTACTACCACCATATCCAGGTAAATCAAATAAGTGTACACAAAAAATTTTTTTTAATTTTTTTACTAAATTTAACCAAATTTTTGAATTTATACCCCAACCATGTATCAATATTATATTAATATTACCTGTGCCATAAACTTTCCAATTTAAAAATTGCATAATGAGTAATTAAAAATTATTTACAAAATAATAAAATTTCTAATTAGTTTAATAAGTCTTAATATATCAAGATAATAATTTAGTTAAATCAAAATTAATTGTAAATAAAATTCTTTACAATTATTAATATAATTACTATTATGTAATTTACTATTTGTTACTGTTTAAAACAAATTTTATTATTCTTAACTTTTTCAAAATTTTATATTAAGTATTATGTTTTTATGTATCATGTGTAACAAATTATATTCATTAATATAACGAAATTTTACTATGAATAATCAAAGAATTAGAATTAAACTTAAAGCATTTGATCATAAGTTAATTGATCAGTCTACTGCAGAAATAGTTGAAACGGCTAAACGTACTGGAGCACAAGTAAGAGGACCAATTCCGTTACCTACAAACAAGGAGCGTTTTACAATATTAATTTCACCTCACGTTGATAAAGATGCTCGTGATCAATATGAAATTAGAACCCATAAAAGACTAATAGATATTGTTGAACCTACCGAAAAAACTGTGGATGCTCTTATGAAACTAGATTTAGCTGCTGGAGTAGATGTTCAAATTAGTTTAGGTTAAGATAATAACTTATTCTTAAATATTTTGTTATTAGAGGTTACAAATTAATGATTGGACTATTAGGATATAAAGTTGGTATGACACGTATATTTAGTAATGATGGTTTGTCTATACCTGTTACAATAATAATGATTAAAGATAATTATATAACACAAATTAAAAATAAAAATATTGATGGTTATGATTCAGTTCAAGTTACCACTAGCTATAACAAAAAAAATAAATTAAATAAACCACAACTTGGAATTTTTGTTAAAGCTGGTATAAAAAATGGTCATAAATTACATGAATTTAGATTAAAAGATGGTACACTTATTAAAAATTTGTTTATTGGTCAAACAATTAAGATTGACATATTCAATAATATTAAAAAAGTTGATATAACTAGTATATCAAAAGGTAAAGGTTTTTCTGGTACTATAAAACGTTGGAACTTTAGTTCTCAAGATAGTTCTCACGGTAATTCTTTATCTCATAGAGTACCTGGGTCAATAGGACAAAATCAAACTCCTGGTAGGGTTTTTAAAGGAAAAAAAATGGCTGGTCATCTTGGTAATCAAAGAATTACTATCCAAAATATGTTAATAATGGGTATTGACAATAATAACAAAATACTATTAATTAAAGGATCTGTACCAGGCTATAGTGGTAGTCAAGTAATAATAAAACCATCTATAAAAATTAAACACAATAATAAAATATAAAAGAGAAGTTTTATATGAAAGTAATATTAAGTGATATTAAAGAATACATTGATGTTTTAGATTGTGTTTTTAATTATAAGTTTAATTTAGATCTTATAAATCAATCTTTATTTTATTATCTAAATAGTATTCATAAAGGTACAAAATCACAAAAAAATAGATCTGAAGTTTCTGGATCTGGAAAAAAACCATGGCGTCAAAAAGGTACTGGAAGAGCTAGAGCTGGTAGTATAAGAAGTCCAATATGGCGTTCTGGAGGAGTTTCTTTTGCTGCTAATTCAAAAAATTTAGGTATTATTAAGATTAATAAGAAAATGTATAAAGGAGCAATTAAAAGTATATTATCTGAATTATTAAGAAAGAAAAGATTAATAATTCTTAAAGAATTTACCATTAACAGCTTCAAAACTAAAGATTTATCTATAAAATTAAATTCCATATGTTCTGGTAAAATATTAATTATAGTAAATAAATTAGATAGAAACTTATTATTGTCATCAAGTAATTTAAATAAAGTAAATGTAATAGAAGTTATACGAATTAATCCAATTTCTTTAATGAAAGCTGATAATATTATTATTACTGTTGATGCAATAAGAAAAATTGAAGAGAAATATTTATGATAAATAAAACTAGATTATTTCAACTATTACGTAATCCATATTCATCAGAAAAGTCTTCTATTACTACTGAAAAAAATAATACTGTAGTATTCGTAGTTTCTATTAATGCTAATAAATTAGAAATAAAAGATACTATATCTAAATTATTTAATGTTAAAGTAATAAAGGTACGTACTTTAATAATTAAAGGAAAATCAAAAAAACTTAAAAATAATAGTATTAATTATCGTAGTAATTGGAAAAAATCTTATATTACATTAAGCAATACTAACAAGAATATTAGTATTATAAATAGTATTAATAAGTCTAGAGGATAAAATGGTAATAGTTAAATTTAACCCTACATCTCCAGGTAAACGACATGCTAACAAATTAATTAATCCTTTATTATATAAAGGAAAACCTTTTGATAAATTAACTAAAAAAATTAATAATTCTGGTGGTCGTAATAATAATGGTCGTATTACTGTAAGACATATTGGTGGTGGTCATAAAAAAAAATATCGTGTTATTGATTTTAAAAGAAATAAAGATAATATAATAGCTAAAGTTAAACGTATTGAATATGATCCAAATAGATCTGCAAATATAGCATTAATATTATATAACGATGGTGAATATCGTTATATTCTATGTCCAAAAAATATTAAAGTTGGTGATTTAGTAGAGTCTGGTAATCATGTACCAATTAAGATTGGTAATACTCTACCAATGCGTAATATACCAACTGGATCTATTATTCATAATATAGAGATTAAATTAAAAAAAGGTGGACAAATAGCTAGATCAGCTGGTTCTTACGCTCAAATCATGTCATTTAATAAAAAAAATGTAATTTTAAGATTAAAATCTGGACAACTAAGAATAATAAATTATAATTGTCGTGCTACTTTAGGAGTTGTGAGTAATGAGGAACATATGTTAAAATCATTAGGAAAAGCTGGAGCTAATCGTTGGAGAAATATTAGACCTACAGTACGTGGAACTGCAATGAATCCAATTGATCATCCACATGGTGGTGGTGAAGGTCGTAATTTTGGTAAACATCCAGTTTCTCCTTGGGGTAAATCAACAAAAGGAAAGAAAACTCGTAATAATAAGCGTACTAATAAATTTATTATAAATAATTATTGTAATAATTAAATTAACATTTATAGGATGTAAGTATTATGCCTCGTTCTTTAAAAAAAGGACCATTTATAGATTTTCATTTATTGAAAAAAGTAGAAAAAGCAGTACAAGATAATAATAAAACACCAATTCGTACTTGGTCTCGTAGATCAACCATATTTCCTAATATGATTGGTTTGACTATATCAGTACATAATGGTAGACAACATATACCAATTTTTATTGTTGATGACATGGTAGGACATAAATTAGGTGAATTTGTTCCAACAAGAACATATAGAGGACACACTGCTGATAAAAAATTAAAAAAGAGATAAATATTAATGAGTATGATTTTTGCTAAATATCTTTATGCTAGATCTTCTTCTCAAAAATTACGTTTAGTAGCAGCATTAATAAAAAATAAAACAATTATTGATGCTTTAAATATATTAACATTTACTAATAAGAAGTCAGCTAGATTAATAAAAAAAACTTTATTATCCGCTGTTGCTAATGCAGAATATCGTAATTTTAATAAAAGCGATATGATTATACAGCAAATATTAATTACATCTGGTCCAACTATAAAACGTATTATGCCACGTGCTAAAGGTAAGGTTGATTACATAAAAAAAAGGACTAGTCATATTAAAATTATTTTGTCAAATGTTAATTCTAGGAAAAATAATGGGTCAAAAAGTTAATCCAAATATTATTAGATTAGGTTTTATTAAATTATGGAACTCTACTTGGTATGCTAATAAAAAGGATTTTGCTAAAAATATAGATAATGATTTTAGAGTTAGACAGTTTATATATAAAAAATTATCAAAAGCTTTAATTTCTCATATAATAATAGAAAGATTAACTAAAAGTATTAGAATTAACATACATGCAGCTAGACCAGGATTAATAATAGGTAAAAATGGAGAAGATATTGAAAACATTCGTAAATCATTATCAGTTATTACTAAAATACCAACCCAAATTAATATTACTGAAATTCGTATACCTGAACTAAATTCTATATTAGTAGCAAAAAATATTTCTTCACAGCTAGAAAAAAGAGTTATGTTTCGTAAAGTAATTAAAAGATCTATACAAAATGCTATGAAACTAGGAGCTAAAGGAATAAAAATAGAAATTAGTGGTAGATTAGGTGGTACTGAAATAGCTCGTACTGAATGGTATAAAGAGGGACGTATACCTTTACATACTTTACGTGCAGATATTGATTATGCTAATTCAAAAGCATATACTAATTATGGTATTATAGGTGTAAAGGTATGGATTTTTAAAGGTGAAATCTTGAGTAAAGTAATTAAAAAATAATAACAATTTTATTGTGAGTTAATTAATTTATTTTAAAAAATATTATTATATGTTACAACCAAAAAGAACTAAATTTAATAAAATGCATAAAGGTCGTAATAGAGGACTTGCTTTAAATTCAAATATCAATTTTGGTTATTTTGGTATGAAATCAATTAGTCATGGACGTATAACAGCTAAACAAATAGAATCAGCTAGAAGAGTTATTACGAAAGTTATGAAAAGACAAGGTAAAATTTGGATAAGAATATTTCCAGATAAACCAATAACCAAAAAACCATTAGAAGTACGTATGGGTAAAGGTAAAGGTAATGTTGAATATTGGGTTGCTTTAGTAAAACCAGGAAGGGTTATTTATGAAATTTCTGGTGTTACAGAAGAGATAGCTAAAGAAGCTTTTAAGTTAGCAACAACAAAATTACCAATTAAAACAATTTTTATAAATAAAAATAAAATATGATTATCAAAAAAGATTTAAAAAATAGTAATCTAGATGAATTATATAAAGAACTAAATGAATTATTACTAGCTAGATTCAATATTAGAATTCAATTCTATAATAATAAACTAAAACAAGTACATATAATTAAAGAAAATAGAAGAGATATTGCTAGAATTAAAACAATTATCTCAATAAAGAAAAATATTGATTAATATTATGTTAAATAAAGTTAAAATTTTATATGGTTATGTAATTAGTAACAAAATGAACAAAACAGCTACAGTAATAATTAGTCGTCTTGTAAAACATAATAAATATGGTAAATTTATAAAACGTACTACTAAATTACATGTACACGATACTTATAATAGCAATATTGGTGATAAGGTGTGTATAATGGAATGTAGGCCAATTTCTAAAACTAAGTCTTGGAAAATAATAAAACACGATAATTAACAATTTTATAAAATTGGTATTTGAATATGATTCAAGAACGAACACTATTATTAGTAGCAGATAATTCTGGAGCACGTTTGGTCATGTGTATAAAAGTACTAGGAGGATCAAGAAAACGTTATGCAAACATAGGTAATATTATTAAAGTAGCTGTAAAAGAAGCTATCCCAAGAAGTAAAGTTAAAAAAGGTGAAGTATTAAAAGCTGTAGTAGTTCGTACAAAAAAAGGAATACATAGATCTGATGGTTCGTTAATAAGATTTGATAGTAATTCTTGTGTATTATTAAATGATAATGAGCAACCAATTGGTACCAGAATTTTTGGACCTATCACAAGAGAATTAAAAATAGAAAAATTTATGAAAATTATCTCTTTAGCTCCAGAAGTAATATAAATAAGGTAAACATATGGCTAAAAAAATACGTTATGGTGATAAAGTAATAGTAATAACTGGTAAAGATAAAGGAAAAATAGGAATAGTAAAAAAAATTTTAAAAAAAAATAAAGCAATAGTAGAAAGTATTAATATCGTTACTAAACATCAAAAACCTATACCTAGCATTAATCAAGCAGGTGGATTAGTAAAAAAAGAATCACCAATTAATATTTCTAACTTAGCTATTTTCAATAGTGAAACAAATAAACCTGATTATATTAAATTCAAATTCAAAAATGGTAAAAAAATTAGAATATTTAAATCTAATAATTCTATTGTGGATAGTGGATAATTTATATGTCAAATTTATACAAATTTTATAAAGATAAAATATCTTATAATTTACTTCACGAGTTAAATTGTAAATCTATAATGCAAGTACCAAAAATAGATAAAATAACCATTAATATGGGAGTAGGTAAATCTATAAATGATAAAAAAATACTTAACAATGCAATATCTGATTTAACTTTAATTGCTGGTCAGAAACCAGTAATTACGAAAGCAAAGAAATCAATTTCTAATTTTAAAATACGTGCTGGTTATCCTATAGGATGTAAAGTAACTTTAAGAAGACACCGAATGTGGGATTTTGTAGAAAGGTTAATTTATATTGCTATACCACGTATTAGAGATTTTAGAGGGTTATCAATTAAATCATTTGATGGTATGGGTAATTATAACATAGGTATAAAAGAACAAATTATATTTCCTGAAATAGATTATAATAAAATTGATCAAATTAGAGGATTAGATATTTCTATTACAACCAATACTAAATCAGATAAAAATAGTTATAAATTATTAGTATACTTAGGTTTTCCATTTATTAATAGGAATTAATACTAAATGACTAAAAAATCAATACAAGCTAGAGAACAAAAAAGAAAAAAACTTGTTTTTAAATTCTTCAAAAAACGTAAAGAATTAAAAAAAATAATATTAAGTAAAAAACATTCTTATTCAGAACGTTGGAATGCAACAATAAAATTACAAAAATTACCTAGAGATTCTAGTTTATCTAGACTACGTAATCGTTGCAAACAAACTGGTAGACCACATGCTTTTATAAGAAAATTTGGTCTAAGTAGAATTAAATTACGTGAAATGGCAGCAAGAGGTGAAATTCCAGGTTTAAGAAAATCTAGTTGGTAAAATTATTGTAAACATTAAATTAAAAGAGTAATAACATGAGTATGCACGATCCTATTTCAGATATGATAGTACGTATGCGTAATGGGCAACAAAATAAGAAACGTTACATAAATGTTCCTGCTTCAAATATAAAAATAAACATTGCTAATTTGTTAAAAAACGAGGGTTATATTAATAATTTTGATGTCATAAAAATTAAAAATAAAAGCGTTATGCAAATAGAATTAAAATATTTTAATAACTTACCAGTTATTGAATATATTAAACGTGTTAGTAAACCTAGTTTAAGAATATATAAAAAAGCACGTGATATACCTAAAGTAATATCTGGTATGGGTATTGCTATTATTTCTACATCTAAAGGTATTATGACTGATCGTACAGCACGACGCCTAAAGTTAGGTGGAGAGATTATTTGTTATGTATTTTAAGAATTCAAGGATATATTTATTATGTCACGTATTGCTAAAAAATTAATTATAATACCTAATGGTATACATGTATTATTAAATAATAATACTATTATTATTAGTGGCAACAATATTACTAATAGCTATTTATTTAGTAATAAAATTCTTATTAAAATGAATAAAAATGAATTACTAGTAAGTCCATTAACAAATGATAAAAAAAGTTGGGCAATTGCTGGAACTACTAGATCAATAATAAATAATATTATAATTGGAATTACTACTGGTTTTAGTAAAACACTTCAGTTAATTGGTATAGGTTATAGAGCTCAAATAAATTATAAAGAAAATATATTAACTTTATTTTTAGGATTTTCACATGCAATAAATTATAAATTTCCAAAAAGTATTATGATAAAATGTGTTAATAACACGGATATTATAATTACTGGTTATGATAAACAGTTAGTAGGACAAATAGCTGCTAATATAAGATCTTATCGAACAGTAGAACCTTATAAAGGTAAAGGTATTCGTTATTTAAATGAAATTATTAAAATTAAAGAAATTAAAAAGAATAAATAGTCATGAGAAAAAAGTTAGCTCGTATAAGAAGATCAAAAAAAACTAGATATATCTTAAAAAGATTACGTGCTACTCGTTTAGTAGTTTATCGTAGTTCTAAACATATATATGCGCAAATCATTAATTATAATAATAAAATATTAGTAAGTGCTTCTACTTTAGAAAAAGATATAAAGAATAAAATTAACTACTCTGGTAATAAACAATCAGCAGCATTTATTGGCATGACAATTGCTTACCGTGCTAATAAATTTGGTATAAAAAAAGTATCATTTGATCGTTCTGGATTTAAATATCATGGTAGAATTAAAGCATTAGCCGAAGCTGCTAGAAAGAATGGGTTAATTTTTTAGAATTTTTAGGATTAATTATGTATATGGATAAACAATTAAATGAATTACGGGAAAAATTAGTTACAATTAATAGAGTTTCTAAAACAGTTAAAGGAGGAAGAATATTTAGTTTTACTGCTCTTACAGTGGTTGGTGACGGTAATGGAAAGGTTGGTTATGGATATGGTAAAGCAAAAGAAGTACCGTTAGCTATTCAAAAATCAATAGAAAAAGCACGTCGTAATATGATTCAAATAAAATTACATAATAAAACTTTACAATACACATTAAAAGCTAAATGTACTAGTTCACTAGTATTTATGAAACCTGCTAATGATGGTACTGGTATTATAGCTGGTGGTGCTATGCGTGCTGTTTTAGAAGTAGCAGGAATACATAATGTATTTGCTAAAGTATATGGATCAACTAACTCAATTAATGTAATACGTGCTACTATTAAAGCTCTAAAAAATATGAAATCACCAGATTTTATTTATAGCAAAAGAAAAAAAATCAATTATAATAAAAATTAATGATATGAATAAAAATATTAAAATTATTCAAGTACGTAGTACAATAGGTATAATACCAAAACATAAAAAAACTATATTAGGTCTAGGACTAAGACGTATTGGTCATACTAAAGTAGTTACTGATACACCATCAATAAGAGGAATGATTAATTCAGTAAATTATATGGTTAAAATTATTGGTAATAACTAAAATGTATTTAAATTCATTAGATGTATCCAAAAAATCAAGAAAAAATAAAACCCGTTTGGGTAGAGGTATAAGTTCCGGACTAGGAAAAACCAGTGGTAGAGGACATAAAGGACAAAAGTCTCGTTCAGGAAAAAAAATTAGTCGTAATTTTGAAGGAGGTCAAACTCCAATAAATAGGAGAATTCCTAAGTCTGGATTTATATCAAAAAAAAATATTTATACTAAAGAAATTAGTTTAGAAAAATTATTTATTATTAAAGAAAATAAAATTGATCTTAAAATATTAAAATCTTATAATTTAATTAAAAGTAGTACTAAAAAAGTTAAAATTATCTTAAACAAAAAACATTTAATAAAAAAAACAATACACATAATTGGCATAAAAGTTAGTGCTAATACAAAATATAATATAGAATTAAATGGTGGTACTGTAACATAATTACAGTTTAAACATGATAAAACAAATAAATTATAATAATAAACAAAGTTTATATGAGTTAAAATCTAGAATATTATTTGTTATCATTGCCCTCATTGTTTTTCGTATGGGATCATTTATACCAATTCCTGGTATTGATGTATCTATTATTGAAGAATTAATAACGCAACAAAAAGGTACCATTATTGAAATGTTAAATATGTTTTCTGGAGGTGCTTTAAGTAGAGCATCAATATTTTCACTGGGTATCATGCCTTACATTTCGTCATCTATAGTTATACAATTTTTAACTTTTATACATCCGAAATTTATAGAAATGAAAAAAGATGGTGAAATTGGTAGACGAAAAATTAATAAGTATATTAGATATGGTACATTAATACTAGCTATATTTCAATCTTTGGGAATTTCAATTAGTTTACCTAGTATACCAATAATTAATAGATTAATTATTAATCCAAATATGTTGTTTTATTTTATTTCTTCGATAAGTTTAATATGTGGTACCATATTATTGATGTGGATAGGAGAACAAATTACTGAAAAAGGTATTGGCAATGGTATATCAATAATAATATTTACTGGAATTATAGCTGACTTACCTATTACTATTATCCATGCTATTGAGCAAATTAGACAAAATAATTTAAATATAATTTTACTTATAATTACTACAATATTTATTTTCATAATAATTTTTTTAGTTGTATTTATTGAAAGTGGACAGAGAAAAATTATTGTGAACTATGCCAGAAGACAACATGGTAGAAGAATGTATAATGCACAAAGTACACATTTACCATTAAAAATTAATATGTCTGGAGTTATACCAGCAATATTTGCTTCTAGCATAATATTACTTCCTACCACAATTATTTCTTGGTTTAGTAATAGTTATAAATCAGATAATTGGTTACATTTTATTTTAATGCATTTACAACCTGGTCAATATGTACATATAGTACTATACTCAGTAGCAATCATATTTTTTTGTTTTTTTTATACAACTTTAGTATTTAATTCTAGAGAAACAGCTGATAATTTAAAAAAATCTGGAGCTTTTATTCCTGGTATTAGACCAGGAGAAAAAACAGCTAGACATATTAATAATATAACTAATAAACTAACATTGGTTGGTTCGTTATATATTACAATGATATGTCTTATACCAGAACTTATGCATAATATTATAAAAATGCCATTTAGTTTTGGAGGTACATCCTTATTAATTGTGGTTATAGTAATTATGGATTGTATATCACATATACAAACAATTATGATTTCTAATCAGTATGATTCTATAATAAAAAAAGTAAATTTAAGGTAATTAAATATAAAAAATGAAGGTACGTTCATCAATAAAAAAAATTTGTCGTTACTGCAGAATTATTAAACGTAATGGTGTACTACGTGTAGTATGTAATGATCCAAAACATAAACAACGTCAAGGTTAAATAAAAGGTGCTTATAAATGATACGTATAGTAGGAGTAAATATTCCAGAAAATAAACATATTTGTATAGCATTAAGATCAATATATGGTATTGGTAAAAGTACCGCAAATAATATTTGTATATCAGCACAAATTAATCCACACACTAAAGTTAGTACATTATCAGAAAATGATATTAATAAAATACGTGATATCATATTAACATTAACTGTCGAAGGAGATTTACGTCGTAAAACTACACTAAATATTAAACGTTTAATAGATTTAGGTACTTATCGGGGATTACGTCATAAATATCATTTACCAGTTAGAGGACAAAGAACTAGAACTAATGCAAAAACTTGTAAAAAATCAAAAAAATATTAATTAAAGTTAGGTATAATAATGAATATTGCTTCTAATAGAGTTAATAAAAGAAAAAAATTAAAAAAACAATTAACAGATGGTATTGCACATATACATGCATCATTTAATAATACTATAATTACAATTACCGATAAATACGGTAATACGTTAGGTTGGGCAACTTCTGGTGGATCTGGTTTTAGAGGATCAAGAAAATCTACTCCATTTGCAGCTCAAGTAGCTACTGAGCGTTGCTCAAATTCGGTGAAAGAATATGGAATAAAAAATTTAGAAGTTATGATTAATGGTCCAGGACCTGGTAGAGAATCAGCAATTAGAGCATTAAATAATGCTGGCTTTCATATTACCAATATTACAGATGTTACTCCAATTCCTCATAATGGTTGTAGAGCACCAAAAAAAAGAAGAGTATAACTGTATAATTTATAATAAGGATAAATATGGCAAAATTTATTGGTCCAAAATTAAAGCTAAGTCGACGTGAGGGTACTGATCTATTTCTAAAATCAGGAATACGTGCAATTGATTCAAAATGTAAAATAAATCAGTTACCTGGTCAACATATAATTAAAAAGTCTCGTATATCAGATTATGGTATACAGTTAAGAGAAAAACAAAAAATACGTCGTATTTATGGTATACTAGAAAAACAATTTGTTAAACTATATAAACAAGCATCTCGTAATAAGAAAAATACTGGTGAATACTTATTAACATTATTAGAATATCGATTAGATAATATTGTATATCGTATTGGTTTTAGTTCTACTAGAGCTGAAGCACGTCAATTAATTAGTCATAAAGCAATTAAAGTAAATAATTATATTGTTAATATTGCTTCTTATCAAGTCAAGGTTAATGATATTATTACTATTAATGATCGTGCTAAAAAACAATCAAGAATTTTAGCTGCATTAGAATTATCATCACAATATGAATCACCTAAATGGATTGATATAGATACTAAAAATATGTGTGGTAAAATTATACGTAACATAGATCGTACAGATTTACCACTAGATATTAATGAACATTTAATTGTTGAACTTTATTCCAAGTAGAGATATAAAATGTACTCTTATACAATAAAATTATTAAAACCCCGTTTAGTTAGTATTAAACAAATAAGTACAACTTATTCACAAGTAGTTTTAGAACCATTAGAAAGAGGTTTTGGATATACTTTAGGTAACGCATTACGTAGAATACTATTATCTTCAATACCAGGATGTGCTGTTACAGAAGTAGAAATTGATGGTGTATTACATGAATATAGTGTTAAAGAAGGAGTTAAAGAAGATATAGTAGAAATTATTTTAAATTTGAAAGATTTAGCAGTAAGGATACATAATAAAGATAGTATAATATTAAATTTAAATAAATCAGGTATTGGACCAGTGACAGCATCTGATATTATTCATAATGCTAATGTTGATATCATTAATAAGCAACATATCATATGTCATTTAACACATGATAATGCTTCTATTAGTATGAAAATTAAAATACAATGGGGTAGAGGTTATGTACCTGCTTACAATCAAGTAATAGAAGATAGAGCTATAGGTAAATTACTTTTAGATGCATGTTATAGCCCTATCGAACGTATTGCTTATAGAGTAGAAGCAGCTAGAGTTGAACAACGTACTGATCTAGATAGATTAGTATTAGACATAGAAACTAACGGTACTATTAATCCAGAAGAAGCAATTAGATATGCTGCTACAATATTATCACAACAACTAGATGCATTTGTTGATTTGAATAATATACAACAACCAGAAACAAAAAAACAAGAGCCTGAATTTGATCCAATATTGTTAAAATCTGTTGAAGATTTAGAACTAACAGTTAGATCAGCTAATTGTTTAAAAGCAGAATCAATTCGTTATATAGGTGATTTAGTACAAAAAACTGAAGTTGAGCTATTAAAAACACCAAATCTTGGTAAAAAATCACTTACTGAAATTAAAGATGTATTATCTTCATACGGATTAACTTTAGGTATGCAGTTAAAAAATTGGCCACCTACTAATAATTAGTTTAAAAATAATGATTTTTAAATAAAAATCGTTATTTTAGGAGAACAAATATAATGCGTCATCGTAAAATTGGTAAAAGATTTAATCGTAACAATAGTCATAAATTAGCCATGTTATATAATTTAGCACAATCATTAATTAATTATGAAATTATTAAAACTACTTTACCTAAAGCTAAAGAATTACGTCGTTTTATTGAACCATTAATTACAAAAGCAAAAGTAAATAGTATACATAATAGAAGACAAGTATTTATTAAAATACATAATAATAAAATAATAAAAAAATTATTTAACGAAATAGCTCCTCGTTTTATTAATTATTATAATGGTGGTTATACTAGAATTTTAAAATGTGGTTACCGCTACGGAGATAATGCTCCTATGGCTTATATCGAGTTTACATTAAGAAATAAGAAATAAATTATTTATCTAGGTTAGTATTTATTTTAAATAATTTATCAGCAATTGGTAAAATATTATTACTACTTACAGTAATAACATTATTATTTTTACTAATTATTTTTATTGATGTAAGAATTATAATTCCCCGACCAGTGGTAATATATATTCCCCATTTATTGTAATGTATTATTGTTCCTGGATTTTGATTAATATAATAATCACTTGCTATAGCACTTATAATTTTAATTAAATTATTTTGATAACAAAAAAAAGCCATTGGCCAAGGATTAAATGCATTAATCATATTTATTAATCTAGTATTTGATAAAGACCAATCAATTCTTGCTTCTTGTTTAGTTAATTTTTTTGCATATGTTATACCAATATTATTTTGTGACACACTATTGTTAAATAAGTTAGTTTGTAATAACTTAACTAAAATTGTAGAACCTATTTTAGCTAACCTTTTACATAAGGTAACATTATTATCATGTTTTTTTATTACACAAATTTTCTGATATATAATATTACCAGTATCTAAGTTATTACTTAACTTCATAATAGTTACGCCAGTAATACAATCACCATAATATATAGCTCTTTGAATTGGTGCTGCTCCCCGCCATCTTGGTAGTAATGAACCATGAATATTTAAACAACCAAATTTAGGTATATTTAATATAGAGTCTGACAATTTTTTTCCATAAGAAGCAACAATGATCAAATCAACTGTTAATTTTGATAATGTTACTTGTATATCATCTAATGATTTAGAACATAATATTGGTATATTATATTTAACTGAAATTTTAATAATTAAATTTGATAAATTTTTTTTATTTCTTTTAGAGAATTTAGGTTTAGGTTTAGTAATTATTAAAATAATACGATATTTTTTCTTAATTAATTTTATTAAATGATACAAAGAAAAAATAGAAGAACCAATAAATACTATACGTAAATTTTCTTGCATGTTAAAAATAATTTATAAATTATGATCTATAATATTTTTTATATAGTTTTGTTTAGACAATGATAATCTATCTATAAATAATAATCCATTTAAATGATCAATTTCATGTTGAATACAAACTGATAATAATGATTCTGCTTGTAGTTCAAATAGTCTACCATAACAATCTAATGATTGTAATATTATTTTTTCTGATCTTATAACTGGAGCACTAATATTTGGTATAGATAAACAACCTTCTTCCATAATAATTTTACCAATTCTCTTAATAATTTTAGGATTTATTAAAATTAATTGTTGATTATGTTTTTTAGAAATGTCGATGACAATAATACATTTATTTATGTTAACTTGTGTTGCAGCCAACCCTATACCTTTAGCAAGGTACATTGTTTCAAACATATCATTAATAATTTTGTTAATATTATGATCTATATTAGAAACTAAATTAGCTTTTTGTTTTAATTTCCTATTAGGATAATATAATATTTTTAATATAGACATAATTAATATTGTCTTTTATTTAATGTTGGTAATATAATACAATAATTAATTATATTTATCTACTAAAAATTATATTATAATAAACATATTAATTATATAGTTTATTGATATGACTGAATTAAATAAAATAGTAGTAGCATTAAAAAATAAAAAAATTATTGCTTATCCCACTGAATCAGTATTCGGGTTAGGATGCGATCCTGATTACGAAATAGCAGTAAAAAAAATATTAACATTAAAAAATAGACCAATTGAAAAAGGATTAATATTAGTAGCTTCACATTATAAACAAATAAAAAAATATATTGATGAAACAAAAATAACTATTGATATACGTAAAAAGTTATTTTCTAGTTGGCCAGGTCCAATAAGTTGGGCATTACCAGTTAATAATAATACCCCGGTTTGGTTAACTGGTAAATATACTAAATTAGTAGTACGTATAAGTAATTTTTTACCCATTAAATTAATTTGTCGAAAATTTGGTAAAGCAATAGTATCCACTAGCGCAAATATTAGCCAGCAATTACCAGCCCGTACTGTAAATGAAGTATATAAATTATTTGGATCAAAAGTAGTAATTATGAATTATAATGTTGGTAAATTATTATATCCTACTAAAATTTATGATGCTATAAGTAATGCTGTTATTCGGGGTTAATAAAATGTATAATTTTGCTGTATTAGGTAATCCAATAAAGCATAGTAAATCTCCATTAATATATAGTATTTTTGCGTCACTAACAAATATTGAATCTAGTAAATATACAAAAATATTAGTATCAAAAAATAATTTTAATACGATAATAAATAATTTTTTTGCTAATGGTGGATTAGGAGTAAATATTACTGCTCCATTTAAGGAACATGCGATTAAATTATGTGATAATACTAGTTACATTAGCAATACTACTAAAATAGTAAATACAATAAAAAAACAAAAAGATGGAACATTATTTGGTGATAATACTGATGGTGTTGGATTAATAAACGATTTAATAAGATTAAGATTGTTAGAATATAATAATAATATATTGTTAATTGGTGCTGGTGGAGTAGCTAAAATTATAGTAATGTTTTTATTGTCTTATAAATGTAAGATATTTATTACTAACAGAAGTATTAATAGAGCAATAAATTTATATAATTTTTATAAACAATTAGATCCAGCATGTAATATTATATTATTACCAATACAATATATTAGTAAATATAATTATGATTTAGTTATCAATGCTACCCCAGTTATATTAGATCTTAACAAGATTAAATTATCAACTATTACTAAAAAAACTGCTAAATTTTATGATTTGTATTATCATGATAATTATGAATCTGTATTATTAAAACGTCGTAAAGAAAAAATTAACTATTATGATGGTATTGGTATGCTAATTTATCAGGCTGCATATTCATTTTTTTTATGGCATGGAATTTATCCTCCAGTATCATTAGTGTTAAAATATTTTATTAAATAAAAATTATGTATTTTATTAATAAATTTAAAAACAAAATTTTACTTTACGGTTTTTTAATACGTATTCATCAACCAACTAGATTATTATTTATTACTATGGCCAACATTATGGTTATATGGTTAACTAAAAATAGTAGTTTTCTAATTTTAGTAATATTATAGTTTTTATATTAGAAATAATTATAACTAGATCAACTGGATGTGTTATTAATGATTGTATAGATTATAAGTTTGACTGTTTTGTAACACGTACTAAAAATTGGCCATTATTAACCAACAAATTAAAAATTAATGAAGCATATTTAATTTTTATTTTATTATTAGTTATAGCTACTTTTTTAGTATTAATTTTAGATAAAAATATTATAATGCTGTCTATTTTAGATTAATATTAATGATTACTTATCTCTTTTTAAAGAGATACATTTATGTACCTCAATTAATATCAGGTATAGCTTTTAGTTTACCAATTCTTATTGCATATCGTAATATGTATTGTAATTATAATACAGTCTGTTAGTTAATTTTTTTACTAATACATTATGTATTATATGATAGTATTTATGCTTTAATTGACAAGATGATAATATCAAATTAGAGATTAAATCTATTGTTATATTGTTTAATAAATTAGAAATGTTTATCGTATTATAGTTATAATTACTCTATTATTATTAATTATTAATTTATATATTAAAAAATATACACTATTAATTAGTATTTTAATAATTAGTATTATATTTTTTACTAATATAAATTAATTTATACAAAAAAATAAATAATTATTATAAAGCTTTTATAGTTAATAACTATATTGGTTTACTAATATTAGTTGGACTAATAATATAAGATTAAGTAATAAGTTTTTTTAAAATATTATATAACTTATTTATTTTAATAATATTTATACTATTTTTATAGTGATATTCTGATCGAAAAATTAGTGCAATACTATTAAATGATATATTATCAAATATATTATGTATATCCTGTGTAATATTTAATTTATTTTGTATTTTATCCCAATTATCTCTTAAATTTATAAATTTTAATTCAATATTATTAATTAATAATATACACATTATCACATAACGTAATAATACTTTATAAATACTATTAGATAGTAGTTTCATTACTTTATAATGTTTAGTTAGAAATAATTTATTATTACTATCTAATAGTAGATGTTGCCTAATAAACTCATTTATAATTTTATTAATTAATAATTTTAACTTTAATTCATGAATATTAATAAAAAAATCTAATTTTACTATTGGATAAATATAATTAACTAAATATATTAGTTTTGTTCTCTTAATACTAGAATTAGTATATATAACATTTGCAACTAATGCTGGTAGAATTAATACATGTTGTATATTATTTTTATAATATCTTATATTATAAATATTATCTTTAATTAGAGATACTAAATGAGTATCACGATTGTAAATAATATTTTTATTATTATCTAAAAATTTTTTTAACCAATATTTTTTATTACTACAATTTTTAATTATTAAATCAGGTAAGTATGAAACTCGATCTAATAAATTCAAATAACATAATAGTTGTTTAAATAACTGTATTCTTGTTAATGTATAATTATTAGAATCTAATAAAATTGTAAGACATAGACTAGATATATTAATTACTACAGCACTATTTATTTTACTCATAATATTATAAGCAATATTATTTACCAATGTTGTAATATACTTTTTATCAGTTTTTAGATAAAAGGTTTTCCTTATTATTTTATTTATGTTTATTGGTTGACCAAAATTAATATAGGTAGTATTTATATTATAAATATTTTTTATTTGTTCAAATAAAAATAAAATGTAACCTTTTTTATTGATATTATTATTTATTTCTGCATTATAATAATCTATTTCTATAACTTTTGTATAACTAATATTTATTGGAATAATAGTAATTGGTCTATGTATATTATTTAATACATATTTTATAATTATATTTAATAAACCAGTTTTAGGTGTTAATAATTTTCCAGTACGTGATCTACTACCTTCAATAAAATATTCTACAGTATCGTCATTATTTAATAATTGATTAAAATATTCACGAAAAACAATGGAATATAATTTATTATTTTTAAAATTACGTCGTATAAAAAAAGCTCCTAATAATCTAGCTAAATTTCCAACTAACCAAAAATTTAAATTTATTCCAGCAGCAATAAATGGTGGTAACAACGTACTGTGATACAATACATAAGAAATAATAATATAATCCATATGACTACGATGACATGGAATATAAATAATTTTATGTCTTTTCTCAGCAATTAATCTAACTCTATTTATGTTATGTACTTTTAAAGTATGATGTATTCTTTTAAAGAAAAACTGAAATAAATTATTACATAAATTAAATGCTTCGTAAGAAAAATTAGCTGATATTTCTTTAAGTAATTTAATAATATCTTTTTTGCTAAAAATTAATCTATTTATTTTATTGTTCTTTATATATTGTTTGATATTATGAATAATATTATTAATATCATATGTATTAAAATTATTTGATCCAACTATTATCATTTTTTGTCTCATAAAGTAAAGACTAATTATTCTTAATACTTTACTAGTATTACTTAACGTAATATTATTTAACTTATTATAAATACAAAATGATGATATTGGTTTTGAAAAAGATAATATAATATCTTTTTTTATCCATAAAAAATTAGCAATTTTTATAAAAAAATTAATTATATTATTTATAAAAAAGTAAGAATTTTTATAAAAAAATAATCTTTTTTTATTATTAATTATTGTTACTAAAATAATTGTAATACTATTATAATAGTTAATAACTAAACTTAAATAATTATTAAATTTATTAATATTTTTATCATAATACATATACTTAAAATGATTTCTTTTTTCTTTTACACAAAAATATCTGGATATTTTTGTATTATTATTAGTTATTACATTATCTAATGGATTTGGTAAATTACATCTTTTACATTGAATGTATAATAATATTAAATAAAACTTAGAATTAGTTAATACTAAATAAATCAATTGATTATTAACTTTATTATTCACATTAAGTAAATTGTTTTGATATGTTCTAATATTTAGAATTTTTTTACATATAAAAGATATACATAAGAAAAATATATTTTTCCAAAAATACATAATAATTATCCTTAATAATTATCTATTTTAGTATAAATACAACTAAAAATTATATTTATATTTTAAGATATAAATAATTATCACTTATATAATATAATTTATTTTAAAAAATACAATCTATTTATTTAGATATTGATAATATTTGATATTTATCTTATTATGATTACTAATTTAATAAAGTTATGTTAAATTAACAGTTATATATTTATATATGTTATTAAATAAGAATTTAACTAGTAATAAATTATTTACCAACAATCATAAATATCATAAATCATTACCGTATTCTATAGAGGCAGAACAATCATTATTAGGTAGTTTAATATTAGATAATAAACGTTTAGATGATATTGTTACCATAGTTAATAGTAATGATTTTTATAGTAATGTTCACCGTGTAATTTTTTGTGAAATACAAAATTTATTAAATAATGGTAAACCAGTTGACTTAGTTATTTTGTCACAATCATTGGAACAAAAAAATAAATTAGATATTGTTGGCGGTTGTGCCTATTTAGCTGAATTATCAAAAAATACACCTAGTATTATAAATATAATTTCCTATGCAACTATAATAAAAGAATATGCTATAGTAAGAGAACTAATTAATGTTGCGAATGAAATAGCAGATGCTAGTTATTATCCTAATGGTCGTAGTAGTTCAGATTTATTAGATTTAGCTGAATCATTAATTTTTCAAATTTCTGAAAATAGAACAAATATAAATAATAACTTAAAAAATATTGAGAATATTTTAGAACATACGATAAATAAAATTGAACAATTATATAAAAAACCAAATAGTAGTATTACTGGAATATCTAGTGGCTACAAAGATTTAGATATGAAAACTGCTGGACTACAAAAGTCGGAATTAATTATTATAGCAGCTAGACCTTCAATGGGTAAAACTACATTTGCAATTAATTTATGTGAAAATATAGCTATGTCAGAAGACAAACCAGTTTTGATTTTTAGTTTAGAAATGCCAGGCGAACAAATTATGATAAGAATGCTAGCATCATTATCACGCGTAGAGCAAAGTAAAATTCGTACTGGTCAATTAAATGATCATGATTGGACTAAAATTTCTAATACTATAAAAATTTTACTAAGTAAAAAAAATATATATATTGATGATTCTTCTAGATTGACTCCAACTGAAATAAGAGCTCGCGCACGTCGTGTATATAAAGAACATCAAGGATTAAGTGTAATTATGATTGATTATTTACAATTAATTAGAGTTCCATATTTAGCTGAAAATCGTACATTGGAAATAGCAGAAATTTCTAGATCATTAAAATCTTTAGCTAAAGAATTAAAAATACCAATTATAGCTTTATCACAACTTAATAGAAGTTTAGAACAACGTGCTGATAAAAGACCATTAAATTCAGATTTAAGAGAGTCTGGTTCTATAGAACAAGATGCTGATTTAATTATGTTTATATATCGTGATGAAGTTTATAATGATAATAGTATGAAAGGAATTGCTGAAATTATTATAGGTAAACAAAGAAATGGTCCAATTGGTACTATTAAATTAATGTTTAATGGTCATTGGTCTAGATTTGATAACTATTCCGATTACAATTATATGTATTAAAATAAAATATCAACTAAAAATAGGAAAATATATGAAGGGAGTTAATAAAGTTATTTTATTAGGTTACTTAGGTAATGATCCAGAAATACGTTATATGGCTAATGGTAATATAGTAGCTAATATTAGTTTAGCTACATCTGATATATGGCGTGATAAACAAACAGGAGAAGTTAAAGAAAAAACAGAGTGGCATAAAATTGTTATTTTTGGAAAAATAGCAGAAATAGTAAGAGAATACTTAATTAAAGGTTCACAAATTTATATAGAAGGTAGTTTACAAACAAGAAAATGGCAAGACAAAAATAATATAGATCACTATACTACAGAAATAATAGTTGGTGTTAATGGTACATTACATATTATTAGTAGTCGTAATAAAATTAAGAATAATATTAAAAATAATACATCTGATAAATTAAGTAACGAAGAGGTAAAAACATATAAAGATGATAAAGATCTATCAATAAATTTTGATGATGATTTACCATTTTAAAATTTTAATATTACTTACCAATACAAAACTTAGAAAATATTTCATCTAGTAACTCATTATTATAAACATTACCAATAATACTATCTAAATAGTATTTAACGTATTTTAATTCTTCTAATAAGATATCATAATATGAATAATTTTCTTTACTACGCTTTAAATGTAAAATAGCATTATTTAATATATTAAAATGCCTATGTTTATTTATGCTATTAAACTTATAGTTGTTTTTAATATATAAATCTTTTATATGATTAAAAATTAAATTTAGTCCTTTTTTTAATTTAGCTGATATTGTTATAATATAATATTTTTCTAACTTATTAATACTAATATTTTCATTACTAAGATCAGCCTTATTACGAATAATAGTAACTGGTATATTTTTAATTATTTTAATAAAATTATTATAAATATAATTTAGTTGTTTAATTTTACAAGTAGTGCTATCAACTACTAATAATATATGATTAGCTGTTTTAATTTCTTTTAAAGAATGTTTAATTCCTATTTTTTCTATGAAATTATTTGTATTATGAATTCCTGCTGTATCACTAATATTAATTGTTATACCATCTAAGTTTATACAGTATCTTAACACATCTCTAGTAGTACCAGGAAACGAGGTTACGATAGCATTATTGTATCCAATTAAAGCATTAAACAAACTAGATTTTCCAACATTAGGTCTTCCAATAATAACTATTTTAATACCATCACGTAGTATAATATTATTTTTTACTTGTTCATTTAATTTATTTGTTGCATTAATTATATCGTCTAAATTAGAAATAATAGTATTATTGGATAATTGTTCTAGTTGATCATCAGGGAAATTAATCATAGCTTCTATGTGAGAATATAAATTATTTACATCATTTATTAATTTTTTAATCTTATAAGAAAAATTACCCTTAAATATATTTATTGACTTTTTAGAAAATTCTAATGAGTTAGAATTAATTAAATCAATTATAGATTCAGCTTGGACCAAATCAATTTTTTTATTTAAAAAAGCACGCATAGAAAATTCCCCCGGATTAGCTACACGAATATTAGGGAATGAAACAATGTACTTTAATAAAGTATTTAATATTACTGGTCCACCATGACAATGTAATTCTAACATATCTTCACCAGTAAAAGATTTAGGATGATTAAATAAAATAGCAATACCATAATCTATAGTATTATTTTTATACTTAAATGGTAAATAACTTGCTTTTCTATTTTTTGGAATTAATCCTAATATTTTTTTTGTTACATCATAAGTTAAAGTACCAGAAACACGTATAATACCAATACTACTACATCCGGGAGTAGTAGCTATAGCAGCTATAGTATCTTCATTTTGATTTATATTCATTAATATCTATATTTAATTATTTTTATATTTTTTATTTAATTAGCCTACGAAATATTACCTGTTGTTGTATAATAGTTATTATATTACTAATAATATAATATAATACCAAACCAGATGGAAACCAGAAAAAAAATAACGTAAATATAATTGGCATAATAGTTGCTATTTTTCTTTGTATTAAATCTTCAATATTATTTGAAGATAGCTTCTGTATTATATACATAGTTATACCCATAACTATTGGTAAAATATAATATGGATCTTGTGATGATAGATCATTTATCCAAAAACAAAAATTAGCATGTCTTAACTCTACTGATCCAGATAATACATAATATAAAGCTAAAAATATAGGCATTTGTATTATAATTGGAAAACATCCTCCAAATGGATTAACTTTTTCCTTTTTATACAAAAATAATATTTCTTTACTTTGTTGTTGTTTATTATTTTCAAATTTTTTACGAATCATAGATATTTTAGGTTGTAATAAACGTATTTTTGCCATCGAAACATATTGAATTCTAGTTAAAGGGTGTAATATCATTTTTATTATAATAGTTGTAATAATTATTGATAATCCCCAATTTCTTGTATACTTTGTGACAAAATTTAATAATTTAAACAATGGTTGAGATATAAACCATAACCACCCATAATCAACAGTAAGATCTAAATTATTTGCTACTAATTTTAATTTTGATTGTAACTTTGGTCCAATCCAAATTTTGGTATTTATTTCTTTTTTATCATAAGCATTAATATGTATTTTATTTTTAAAACCAATTAAAACGTTGTCATCTATTTTATTTATGTAAAAATTATTAATTCCAAAATTTGGAATAATTAGAGAAGTAATAAAATATTTTTGTGACATAGCTATCCAACCATAACTAGTATTAGCAATTAATTTATAATATTTTATTTTACTAAATTCATATTTTTTATAATTTTCATGGTCAGTAGAATATGAACTACCTCTATAAAAACTATTTATAAAATTATTATTATACTGATTTGGATTATTAATAGATTGCTTTATTTGACCAAAAATATTTACTACAATAGTTTTATTAGTATTATTAATAATACTATCAATTACATTAATTTTATAATCGTTACGTTTTAATATAAAAGTTTTAATATAAATAAAATTATTATTTGACTTATATATAAATGGTACTTTTAATTCTTTTTGATTATTCTTTAATACATATTTTGTTTTCTTACTATAAAATTTTAAGTGTTTTAGTAAATTTTTACTAAAATAGTCATCACTAGATAAACTACTTTGTAATTGATAAACAAAATTAGATGAGGTATTTAATAATTTAAATGATTCATGAGATTTAAGATACTTAGGATATTTTAGCAGATACGCTTGTTCTATTGTAGAATTATCTGGATTAATTTTTAATAATAAAGCATCAGTCATAATTGTAATGATATGATTTTTACTATCTAATGAATATTTATTATTATTTGTTATATATTTATCTGCTATATTTAATTTATTATCATTTTGCCATATTTGCCATAATAAAAAAGAAATAAATACCAAAATAATTATAAGAAAATTTCTTTGTGTATTCATTATAATCTTATTATATTATAAATATTTATCAATTGGATCATAACCACCATTAAATATTGGTAAACACTTAATAATTCTTTTTATAGAAAACCAAATACCTTTTACTAAACCAAATGTAATAATTGCTTCTATAGCAAATTGTGAACAACTAGGAATAAATCTACAACGTTTTCCTAATAAAGGACTAATTATTATCTTATACCAATGTATTATACTAATTAATGTTTTTGATAAAAATATCATATTATCTTAACATATTTTAAAATTAATTTGTTTTATTTCTGACAAATATTTTTTTACTAAAATTACATAATCCATAAAAAAAAATTATGTATATTTAAACGAAAATATTCACGTATTAATCTTTTTACTCTATTCCTTTGAAAGGATTTCCTAATATTTTTTTTTGGTACTATAATACCAATACGAGAATAATTCAAATTATTTGTGTATCCTATTATAGTAAATTGTTTATCAAAACTAAAATATTCTAGTTTATTAAAAACTAAACTAAATTGTTTATTAAACAATAATTTTTGTTTTTTTGGAAATTTATATTTTTTACTCATCTATTTATTACTTGAAACTGTTAAATATAATCTTTTTTTAGTTCTTCTATTTGATAAGATTTTACGTCCACTATTTGTTTTCATACGATGACGAAAACCATGTTTACGTAATCTTTTTAAGATGGATGGTTGAAAAGTTCTTTTCATTAATTTTCCTTAATTTTAAAATTATTTTTAACAATTAAAATATATATCTTTATAATAAGTATGTTATCATAATAGCACTTAATATTACGCTTGTTTAAGAAATATAATAATTATTTTTATTAACATTAGTAAAATTATAATTTTAATATTAATGAAATTTAGTATAGAAAATATTAACTTAATAAAGTTATTACAAAATTTGTATACTTTAACTAGTAGTAATTTGTCTTTATCAATATTAAATAATGTTTTAATTAAAGTTTCTAATAATCATATATTATTTCTTAGAACTAATACAGAAGTAGAAATTGTAGTTAAAGTAGATAATTGTAATATTATTAATGTTGGTACAATAACAGTATCAATAAAGAAGTTATATAATATTTGTAAAAAATTATCTAATAATAATATCGTTAATATATCTTTAGAAGATAATAAGTTAATTATTAAAACTAAAAATAGTTTGTATTCTTTATCTACTTTACCAGATAAAGGATTTCCTAAAATTGATTACAAAAAAAGTAATATTTATTGTACTTTACCTAGTAATATTCTACTTGATGCTTTATCTTGTACTTATTTTTCTATGGCTAAACAAGATATTCGTTATTATTTAAATGGTACGTTATTTAAAATAGAACCGAATAATATGTATATTGTATCTACAAATGGACATAGATTATCAATTTGTACAATTAATATTAATTTTGATATATCAAACATATCTATTATAATTCCAAGGAATGGAATATTAGAATTAATGAGATTGTTAAATAAATATAAATGTTTAATTAATATATTTTTTAATGACGATAGTATATCATTATCAGTTGATAATTATATGTTTACTTCTAAATTAATTGATGGTACCTTTCCTAATTTTATTAATGTTATACCTAAGAATATAGATATTAAAATATCTTTAGAATTAATGGAATTAAAAAATGCTCTAAGTAGGATAATAACTATTATTAATGATAAATCATATGGTATTAAATTAATTATTAGTAAAAATAAATTAACGTTAATAGCAAATAATTTAGATTTTGAAATAGCAAAAGAAATTATTATTATATCATATAATGGTAAGAACATTGAATTTGCATTTAACGCAATATACATACTAGATGTATTAAATGTATTACATTGCAAAATAATAACATTAAAATTTACTAGTAGTGGTATACTAAAAATTAGTAACTCAATAAGCCAGCAATCATTAACTTATGTTATAATGCCTATAAAAATTTAATAATTATTAATTTTTATGTTAAAAAAAATTGTGATTTTTAATATTTTTAATAATTAAAATATGAAATAATACTACTATTAATATAATTAATATCTTATTATTTATTTTAATTTAGTTTATTGAAATAAGTAAGTTTTGACTATTAGTACTAAAATGAAAATAAATTATTATGATTCATCAAATATAAAAATTCTTAGAGGATTAGATGCAGTTCGTAAAAGACCTGGGATGTATATAGGTAATATAGATGATGGTACCGGTTTACATCATATGGTATTTGAAGTTGTAGATAATTCAATTGATGAATCATTAGCTGGTTTTTGTGATAATATTATTGTTATTATTCATAAAGATAATTCAATTTCAGTAAAAGATAATGGTAGAGGTATACCAGTAGATATACATAAAGAAGAAGGTATATCTGCAGCTGAAGTAATAATGACTATGTTACATGCTGGTGGTAAATTTGATAATAATTCTTATAAAATTTCTGGTGGATTACATGGAGTTGGCATTTCTGTAGTTAATGCGTTATCAGAAAAATTAATTCTCACTATTATGAGAGATGGATTTGTATATCAACAATATTATCATTTTGGAGTCCCAAAAAGACCAATTAGTATTATTAATAAAACTAAGCATAATGGCACAATAATAAGATTTTGGCCAGATCTTAATATTTTTACTAATGAAACAAAATTTAATTTTAGTATATTAAAAAATAGATTAAAGGAATTATCTTTTTTAAATCCTGGTATAACTATTAAGTTAATAGATGAACTTAATAATAAACAAAAATTTTTTCAAAATACTGGTGGTATTAAATCATTTATATCATTAATAAATAAAAATAAGTTACCAATTCATCAAAATATACTTAATTTTTCTTCTGAAAAAAACAATATAATTATTGATATTGCTATGCAATGGAATAATTCTATTAAAGAAAATATTTATTGTTTTACAAACAATATACCTCAAAAAGATGGTGGTACACATTTAGCTGGATTTCGTTCCGCATTAACTCGTACTATAAATCAATATATAGATAAAGAATTTTTAAATAAAAAAAACAAATTGGTCATTTCTGGAGAAGATATACGTGAAGGATTAACTACTATTATATCAATAAGAATGTTTGATCCAAAATTTTCTTCTCAAACAAAAGATAAATTAGTATCATCAGAAGTTAGATATGTTATAGAATCATTAGTAAGTGAAAAATTACTAGATTTTTTATTAGAGTATCCTAACGATACTAAAATAATAATTAATAAAATTATTAACGCAGCAAAAGTTAGAGAAGCTGCTCGTAAAATAAGAGAATTAACAAGAAAAAAAAATATTTTTGATGTTAGTAAATTACCAGGAAAATTAACTGACTGTCAGGAAAAAAATCCAGCATTATCTGAATTATATTTAGTAGAAGGAGATTCTGCAGGTGGATCAGCAAAACAAGGTCGTAATCGTAAAAATCAAGCAATTTTACCATTAAAAGGAAAAATATTAAATGTTGAAAAAGCTTGTTTTAGTAAAATACTATCTTCGCAAGAGTTAATAGCTTTGATTACAACTTTAGGTTGTGGAATAGGAAAGAACGAATTCAATATAGACAAACTAAGATATCATAATATAATTATTATGACTGACGCAGATGTTGATGGATTACACATTAGAACTTTATTATTAACATTTTTTTATAGATATATGCCCGATATCGTAAAAAATGGTTATTTGTTTATTGCTCAACCACCATTATTTAAAATAACACATAATAATAAAGAAATATACATTAATAATAACGATGATATGAATACTTATCGTATTAATTTAGCAATTAATAATACTAAATTATTTATTGATAATAAAAAAATATGTGGAAAATTATTATTTATTATAATAAATAATTACTTAATAATTAAAAGAAAATTAAAAAATGTAAAACATTCATATTATGAACATTTAATAAAATACTTATTTTACCAACCAATATTAACAATTAATCATTTTAATAATATAGAAGTACTTAATAAATGGATATTATTATTAATTAAGTTAGTAAATAATAATGAAAAAATAATGTTTATTAATGACTATAAAATTTCTAAAAATAATAATTTTTATTATGAAATATTACTATCTATTATAGTATATGGCAAAGTTAGACATTTGTTAATAAATAAAGATTTTATAAATAGTGAAGAATATAAGATAATTTTTAATATAAAAAGTAAAATAAACATTAATTTAAATAGTAATATATATGTAGTTCATAATAAAAATAACAAAAATACTTCTTCATTAGAAGAAGCAATAAAATGGTTATTAAATGAATCATGTAAAAATTTAATTATTCAAAGATATAAAGGTCTTGGAGAAATGAATGCTAATCAATTATGGAAAACTACAATGGATCCAAATAGAAGATGTATATCACAAATAACAATTAATGATATTAGTATAGCAAATGATTTATTTAATATATTAATGGGAGATGATGTAATATTACGCAAAAAATTTATTGAGCAAAATTCATTAGAAGCAATAAATATTGATATTTAAACATTATCTTATTTTTCGTTTAAAAAGTTTATAAATTTTTACTAGAAATAATTAATTATATAGATTATACTACAATACGATAGTGTAATTATTGTTTATAATTTATTTATATAATAGGAAAAAAGTATGCACGATTATGATCTTTCTCCTTTATTAAAACAATGGATAGGATTTGATAGACTAGCTAGTAATATACAGATAGATCAAGAGAATTTTGATTTTCCTCCATATAATATTGAAAAATATGATGAGGATCACTATCGTATTGTACTAGCATTAGCAGGATTTAAAGAAGATGAATTAATAGTTGAAATTGAAGGACCAAGATTAACTATTAAGGGTAAACCTACTACATGTGAAGATAAACAGGTACATTATTTATATCAGGGATTAATTTGTAGAAAATTTTCTCTAAGTTTTGCTTTAGCTGAACATATGTTAGTAGATTATGCTGAGTTTAGTAATGGTTTACTTAGTATTAATTTAGTTAGACAAATTCCAGAATCATTACAACCTCGTAGAATTATTATTAACAAACAGTAAATTTATACTATAAACTAGCTTTATTTTAACTATAAAGCTAGTTTTGTTATATTATTTTGATATTCTTTAATTCATATTTTAAGTATGCATAATATATCGGAGCTGCTATTAGCCCATTTAGTCCAAAAATTGATTCTAAAAGTAACATTACTAATATTAATTCCCATGATTTAGTGTTAGTTCTTTGACCAACTATTTCAGCATTTAACACATATTCAAGTTTGTGAATAAAAATTAAATAAATTAAGATAATTACTCCAACGGTTAAAGAAACTGATAAAGATGAAAAAATAATTACTATATTAGAAATTAAATTACCAATAATAGGTATTAAACCTAATAAAAAAGTACTAATAATTAGTATTTTTCTTGATGGTACAAATATACCAAAACTTGGTAGAATGATAATAATCATAATAGAAGTTAATAAAGTATTAACTAACGATATGCGTACTTGTGCAATAATAATATTATGAAATGCTAGTGATAAAAAATATATACGTTTATTTAGTTGATTAATAAAATATGAATGATTATTATTTGGTTTATTTAAAGATATTATTGCACCTATAATAATACCTATAAAAATTGTTAATAAAATACGTATAACTATACGTATCATATCTCTTATAATAATTAAATTCGATTCTAGTAATAGAATAATTTTATTTTTTAAATCTTCAATATTATTAGGTAAAAATAATAATAAAAATTTAGGAATATGATTTTTTATATTTAGTAATATGTAATTAATATTATTAATAATATTTAAATCATGTTGAAAATCTGAAGTTAATAAATTAATTAAATTAATGATTAATAGTGTTATTAGTATTAATATAATAGTTATTAATAAAATTACTACGGCTAGTCTAGCTTTATTTATAAATATATATCTAAACCAAGGAGTAAAAAATATAATTAATTCATATGAAATAAAACCAGATATAAATCCGGGAAATAAATGTAATGGTATAATAATAATAATAAATAAAAATACTAGTATATAAGAAAAAATTTTTAATATTGTTTTATTAGTAGACATTTTATAAAATTTATGAATAATTAACTTTTAATAAAATTACTTATTAAGTATAGTTAGTATAATAAACTAATAATCTAACAATTAGATACTAGATTTAGTATTGTGTATAATTTAATTATAAAAAAATAACTTTAAGTATTATACTATAATATTAGTGGTTATCCAATTACACGTAATATAAATCATAAATATGAAATCATTTCAAGATATTATTTTTGATTTACAAAAATTTTGGATTAATTATGGTTGTATTATAGCTCAACCAATTGATATAGAGGTAGGAGCTGGTACATTACATCCTATAACTTATCTAAGAGCGATAGGTCCAGAACCTATTTTTGCAGCTTATGTACAAGTTTCTCGTAGACCATCAGATGGTAGATACGGGATCAGTAATAATAGACTATTACAATATTATCAGTTTCAAGTAATATTAAAACCATCTTCAAATAAATTACAAGAATTATATATTAAGTCTCTAAAAGCACTAAAATTAGATTTAATTAATAATGATATAAAGTTTATTGAAGATAACTGGGAACATCCAACACTAGGTGCTCATGGATTAGGTTGGGAAGTTTGGTTTAATGGTATGGAAATAACACAAATTACATACTTACAAAAAATTGGTGGTTTAGAATGTAATCCGATAATGGGGGAAATTACATATGGATTAGAACGTTTAGCTATGTGTATACAAAAAGTAGATAATGTTTATGATATAGTGTGGAGTAATAATAAAAGAGGTACTTTATTTTACAAGGATATGTTTTATCAAAATGAAGTGGAAAATTGTAAATATTATTTTGAATATATTAATAAAAATTTTCTCTTGCGATCATTTATTCATTACGAGAAAGAAATAAATAAATTAATTATTTTAAATAATCCATTAGTATTACCAGCATATGAATTAGTCATAAAAATTATACATATTTTTAATATATTAGATGCATCTAATGTTATTTCTTCACTAGAAAGACAAGACTTTATATTAAGAATTCGTAATTTATCTAAAAAAATTGCCAAAACTTATTTGGAATATCGTAAAAATATTAATTTTCCTATGTGTAAAGTGATAAATATTATGAATAACAAATAAAATGAACAGTTTATTAATTGAAATAGGTACAGAAGATTTACCATCGAATATACTAACTACGTTAGTTAATAAATTAACTAATAATATTTCTTGTGAATTAAATAAATTTAATATTAAATATATAAAAATAATAAAATTTTTTTCTTCTAGAAGATTAGCAATTATAGTATTGATAAATATCTTTTCATTAAAAAATATAATAAATAGTAAGTACTTTTTACTAATATACAAATTAGCTAAAAATAAATGCAATATCAATAGTAATATTTTTAATTATGTTAGTTATATTTTAACTAATAAGTATGAATTACGTAGTAAATATTTTATAACAAATATACTATTTGCTATAGTACATACGGCAATCAATAATATTAAAGTACCAAATATGATGCGTTGGGATAGTAATAATATGTATTTTGTTCGTCCAATTAATAATATTACTGTTTTGTTAGATAATTATTTAATTAACGGAACAATATTTGGTATTAATAGCAATAATATTATTTATGGTCACAAATTTATGAGATTAAATAATATTAATATAAAATTTGCTAATCAATATCCGAAAATATTAATGAATAATAAAGTAATAGCTGATTTTAATAAACGTAAATATATTATTTTAAATCAAATAAAAAATATTACAATTAAATTAAATGGTTACGTCAATATAAATCCTAAACTATTAGAAGAAATTACAGCAATAACAGAATGGCCAAAATTATTAGTTGGTTCGTTTAAAACAAAATTTCTTTTTTTACCATCAGAAATATTAATACATATAATTCAAGACATACAAAAATGTTTTCCTATATATCATAATAATGGTAATTTATCAAAATATTATATATTAGCTACTAATACTATTTCTAATAGTAGTCATATAATAATAAAAGATAATAATAATGTAATTAATAATCGTTTAAAAGATGCCGAATTCTTTTTTGTTCAAGATCGTAAAAAAAAATTAGTTGATTATTTAATTAATTTAAAAAATATTTCATTTCATACTAAGTTAGGATCAATGTTTGATAAAAGTTACAGACTACAACAAATATCATCTTACATAGCATATCTAATTGGCGTTAATATTACTTGGGTAGCCAGAGCTGCAATAATATCAAAATGTGATTTAGCTACTAGTATGGTAAAGGAGTTTAATAATACAAAAGGAATAATTGGTATGTATTATGCTTCATTAGATAATGAAATTTTAGACGTAATCAAAGCACAAAAAGAACAATATGTTTATCATATAAATAGTAATTTATTAATAAATAAAATATCATGCATATTAATTATAGCAAATTCTATAGATAATATAGTTGGATTTTTTGGAATTAATAAATTACCTACTGGTAGTAAAGATCCATTTGCGTTACGTAGAGCTGCAATTAATATAATACAAATAATAATAAAAAATGAATTATATATAGATATTAAAAAATTAATAGAATATTCCATAATAACTTATGATAATAATAATTTTAATCAAAACAAAGAATCTTTAGTCATAAATATTACTAAATTTATATTTAATCGTTTACGATTTTGGTATAAAAAGAATGGTTTTGATGAAAAGATAATTAATATCTTATTAATAAAAAACAATACTAATTTAGTAAATTTAAATAAAATAATAATTGATGTTAATAAATTTATAAAATTAGATAAATCAAAAATACTAATTTCAACCTATAAAAGATTAATTAATTTTTTAAATAAACATTCATTTAAAACAAACAATAATTTTAAATATTCACCTTTAAAAAATAGTGTAGAAATTAATTTATTCTATTATTTAGAAAACACAAAACAAATCATAAAAAAATTTATTATAGAGAAAAAATATTATCAAATATTAATTAAATTAACAAGATTATGTAATGTAATAAATAAATTTATTGACACAGTACAAATTATAGTATCTGATGATTTAATTACATTAAATCGTTTATTATTAATGAATAATTGTTGTGATTTGTTATTAAAAGTAATTGATTTATCTTTATTAGCTAATTTTTTTAACAAAAAATTGTAATTATTAGTATGAACTATTTAACTATTAATTCTAGTAATTTTTTTGGTGGTTATATTAACTTACCTGGATCAAAAAGTATTTCTATTAGAGTATTACTATTAGCAGCTCAGTCTATGGGTATCACTCATATATATAATTTGCTATATAGTGATGATATTAAATATACATTAATTGCTTTAAAAAAATTAGGTGTAAGATATTATTTATTTAAAAATAACACATCATGTACAATTTTTGGATTAGGTAATAGTTTTTATAATGTAAATAAATTATCTATATTTTTAGGACAGTCTGGAGCTTTAATGAGATTTTTATTAGCTATGTTATGTTTAGGTAATAAACATATTATATTAACTGGTTCACCATATATAAATCATCGTCCTATTAAACCATTAATAAATGCTTTACAACAAGGTGGAGCAAAATTTATTTTAAAAAATCATAAATTACCAATAATCTTAGGAGGATTTATTGGAGGAAAAATTAATATTATTGGTAATATGTCTAGTCAATTTATTAGTGCTCTACTTATGTTAGCTCCATTAGCAGATTATAATACTACCATTATAGTAAAAAACAATATAATTTCTAAACCATATATTGATATGACTATTAATATAATGAAGATTTTTGGCGTACAAGTTATTAATTATAATTATAAGTATTTTTATATTATTGGAAAGCAACACTATTACTCTCCTGGAAATTATATTATAGAAGGAGATGTAACACATGCTTCTTACTTTTTAGCAGCATCTATAATTAGTAATAATGCAATATTGATCAATAACATTAATCATAACAGTATTCAAGGTGATATAAAATTTTTAAATATTTTAAATAAAATGGGAGCTAATATACTACTAGGTAGTAATTACATTAAATGTATTGGAGCAAATAGATTATATTCAATGAATATTAATTGCAAGAATATACCTGATGTAGCTATGACAGTAGCAATAATTGCTATTTTTGCTATTGGAACAACAAAATTATATAATATATCAAATTGGAGTATCAAAGAAACTAATCGTATTACTGCTATGACAAATGAATTAATTAAATTGGGTGTTAAAGTAATTAGTGATCAAAATAGCATAACTATTGTACCTCAAAAAAAATTAAATAAATATGTAATAATTAATACTTATAATGATCATCGTATAGCAATGTGTTTTACTTTAATGATTTTAGCTAAAGTTAAAATTACTATTATTAATCCTAGTTGTGTTAATAAAAGTTTTCCTAATTTTTTTAAATATTTTTTATCTTATTGTTATGATAACAATAAATAATAATTTATTATTTTTAATAAAATTATATATTAATCGTTAAAATATTATGTATTTGTTGCAAAAATATTAGTTTAATGTTAATTTTTGATTATGTAATGTAATAAAGTAATATCATATATTGTTATATTATTTAAATATTAATATCATAATTTCTAATTTACATAGATTTTATATAAAATAAAATAGTATCTCGTTATTGGACAACAGATAATAATATTAACCTACTATTCTTTAAGAAAGGATACTTAAATATTAGTTAATAAAATTAAGTTTACATATGATAGAATCTTTTACTCAATTATTTGAAAAATCTATAAAAAATATTCATATTTATTCTGGAATGATTGTTAAAGGATTAATAATATCAATTACAAAAAATATAGTTTTAGTTGATGCTAATCTAAAATCAGAAGCTACTATTCCAATAGAACAATTTTATGATATGTATGGTAACCTAGAAATTAAAGTTGGTGATATAGTAGATGTTATGTTAGATAATATAGAAAATGGATTAGGGGAAACATTACTTTCAAGAGAGAAAGCAAAAAAACAAGAAGCATGGAATCAATTAGAAAAAATATACAATAATACTAGTACTACTGTTGGTATAGTAAGTGGAAAAGTAAAAGGTGGTTTTACAGTTGAGTTAAACGGAGTACGTGCGTTTTTACCTGGTTCTTTAGTAGACATTAAACCTATTAAAGATAATAACCTTGAGGGTAAAGAATTAGAATTTAAAATAATTAAATTAGACAAAAAACGTAATAATATAGTTGTATCACGTAGAGCTATTTTAGAATTAGAATATAATAATTATAAATTAAAATTACTATCTAATTTACAAGAAGGTATGATAGTTAAAGGAATAGTAAAAAATTTAACAGATTACGGTGCTTTTATTGATCTTGGTGGTGTTGATGGATTGTTACATATTACTGATATAGCTTGGAAAAGAGTTAGACATCCTAGTGAAATTATAAAACTTGGTGAAGAAATAACTGTCAAAATATTAAAATTTGATAAAGAACAAACTAGAGTATCTTTAGGATTAAAACAATTAAAACATGACCCTTGGTTACTATTAATAAAGAAATATTCAGAGGGTAATCGTTTACGAGGTAAAGTTACTAATTTAACTGACTATGGATGTTTTGTAGAAATTGATCATGGTATTGAAGGTTTAGTTCATATTTCTGAAATGGATTGGACTAATAAAAATATTCATCCATCTAAATTAGTTAATATTAATGATGTAGTTGAGGTAATGATTTTAAATATTGATCATGAACGTCGTCGTATATCATTAGGTATGAAACAATGTAAAATTAATCCGTGGAAAAATTTTGCATCATTATATAATAAAGGTGATTGTGTAAGTGGTAAAATAAAATCTATAACTGATTTTGGTATATTTATTGAATTAGATGGTGGTGTTGATGGTCTAATACATTTGTCCGATATATCATGGGAAACAGATATTAGAGTTATACAACAATATAAAAAAGGTGATATAATTAAATCATTAGTATTACAAGTGGATGCAGAACGAGAACGTATTTCTTTGGGTATAAAACAATTAACTGAAGATCCATTAAATATTTTTTTTAATAATTACAGAAACGAAATAATTAATGGTAAAGTAAGATCTTTAGATAAGAATAATGGTATTAATTTAAATTTAATAAATAATGTTAGTGGATATTTAAATATTAATGAATGTACTGATGCTAAATATATTAAAAATTTAATGTGTATAAATATTGGTGATACTATTAAAGTAAAAGTTGATAATATTGATCGTAAAAATAGACGTATTAATGTAGTATATTATACTCATGGTATTTTGGATAAAAAAAGAGATGTTAATCAAGATAAAGAATTAAAAAACAATAATAAATTTTCTAATACTATGAGAGAAGCTTTTAAAGCAGCTACAAAAGAAGATTAAAAATTATTTTTTATTTTTTATTCATAGGATTTTTACTTAATTAAACTATTATAATAATTTATCTGTTTTGTTAAAAGATGTATTTAAATATATATAATTAATATTAATTAACTTAAAAAGTTAAACACTATGTTTTTTAATATTTTTATATATTATTTATATATTTATATAAATTTAATCAATGTTAAAAAATAATACTACCACATGGCAAACATTTAGCCGATTTTGGTGTATGGTTTATCCATTTAAAATTAAATTAGTAATTGCAATGATTGCATTAGTTGTTAGTGCAATTAGTAATGCTTATATGATATCATTGTTAAAACCAATTTTTGATCACAGCTTTGTTATTACTAACAACAGTTCTATAATATGGTGGGTACCATTCACTATAATTGGACTATCATTATTACGTAGTGGTAGTAATTTTATTGCTAATTATTGTATAGTATGGGTATCTAGTAAAATTGTAATGAATATTAGAAAAATGCTATTTACTCATATTATGAGTATGCCGGTATCATTTTTTGATACTAAACCAACTAGCAAATTGTTATCTTATATTACTTATGTAGCGGAACAAGTTGCTGCTACCTCTTCTAGTGTACTAATTAATATTATTCGTGATGGCACACTAATTATGCTATTATGTTGCATGATGTTTTATTATAGTCCATTATTATCTACAATTTTACTAGTATTAACTCCATGTATTTTTTTAACTAATAAATTTGTTTCTAACAAATCTAAAATTATTAGTAAAGAAATGCAATATGCTATGGAACAAGTAATCCATAGTACTGAACAAATGCTTAAAGGACATAAAGAAATATTAATGTATGGAGGCCAAAATATAGAAAATAAAAGATTTTACTATGTTAGTAATTTTATGAGACAACAAGAAATAAAAATGGTAATTACTGCTTCTTTATCAGATATATTAATACAATTAATCACATCATTAGCTTTAGCTACTATATTATACATTATAAGTTTTCCAATAATATCAAAAACTATTACTGCTGGTACTATTACTGTTGTATTTTCTTCTATGATTGCATTAATACGACCAATAAAATCACTAACTAATATTAATACTCAATTTCAGAAAGGTATGACAGCCTGTAAAACAATATTTTCTATTTTAGATATTAAAAGTGAAAATAATCATCCAATAATTTATACAAAAAATATTGAAGGAAATATAATTTTTAATGATGTAACATTTACATATCCAACTAATAACAATCCATCATTGTATAATATTACTTTTAACATACCTGCTGGAAGTAAAGTAGCTTTGGTTGGACATTCTGGTGCAGGTAAATCAACTATTGCTTATTTATTAACTCGTTTTTACAATATAGAATCTGGTAGCATTACTATAGATGGAACTAATCTCTATGATTATAATATTTCTTCATTAAGAAATCAAATATCATTAATATCACAAAATATATATCTTTTTAATGATACTATTGCTAATAATATTAGTTATGCTAATAAAAATTTATGTTCTAGAAAACAAATAGAAATTGTTGCTGATATGGCTTATGTTATGGATTTTGTTAAAAATATGGATGATGGTTTAGATACTATAATTGGTGAGAATGGCATTTTATTGTCTAGTGGTCAAAGACAATGTATTGCAATTGCTAGAGCATTTTTAAAAAATAGTTCAATTATTATTCTTGATGAGGCTACATCTGCTTTAGATGTAAAAACAGAATTAAATATACAACAAGCTTTACATGTTTTAAAAAAGAATTGTACATTATTAATTATTGCACATCGTTTATCTACTATTGAAGATGTTGATGAAATATTAGTTATAAAAAATGGTAAAATAATTGAAAGAGGTAATCATAAAAAGTTAATTAGTAGCCAGGGATTATATGCGCAAATGTGTCATATACAGTATAATTAATAAATTATTAATGAAAGTTTGGTTTGAAAATTCTTTTTTTATTTATTTGTTATTACCAATAACATGGTTATACAAAATTATTACAGTCATAATAAAATTTTTCTATAAAATAGGATGGTTAAAAACATATTATTTTTCTGTACCAATAATAATTATTGGTAATATTACTGTTGGGGGTAATGGTAAAACACCAATAGTTATATGGTTAGTAAATAAATTAAAACGTAGAGGTTGGAGAGTAGGTGTTATCACTAGAGGTTATGGTGGTAATAATATAAAATATCCTTGTATCATTACAAATAATATTAACAGTGAGCAATGTGGAGATGAAGCTATATTAATATGGCAACGAACTAATGTTCCAGTAGTAGTTGCTAAAAAAAGGGTGTTAGCTGCTAATAAATTAATAGAATTATATAATTTAGATATTATTATTAGTGATGATGGATTACAACATTATTCATTAGGAAGAGATATAGAATGGATAATAATAAACGGATATTACCGATTTGGTAATGGTTATCTCTTACCTTCAGGACCAATGAGAGAAAGTATTAGTCGTTTAAATCATTCAAAAGTAATTATAGTAAATAATGGATTACTTCAACATAATGAGATTCCTATGTTTATTAAAATTTATAATGTAATAAATTTATATAATAAAAAGAGTTTACCTATTAGTAAGTTTAGATTTAATAAAATAATATTAATAGCTGGTATAGGATATCCTAAAAATTTTTTTAATATGGTAAAGTATATTGGTATACTTCCAATAAGAGAAATATCTTTTCTTGACCATCAAGAATATAATCAATCTATGTTAGATTCATTAACTTGTTGTAATACAGAACAATTATTAATGACAGAAAAAGATGCTATCAAATGTCAAAGATTTGCTCGTGAAAATTGGTGGTATTTACCAATATATGCACATTTACCATTAAAGATAAGTAAAAAGTTAATAAATGATGTAGAAAATCATATTTTTAAACATAAATAATAAAATTTAAATATTTTAAAAAATCTGTAAATTTATGATAAATAAAAAATTATTAAAAATTATTGTATGTCCAGTTTGTAAAAATAAATTATTCTTAAAAAAAAGAAAACAAGAACTAGTTTGTGTTATTGATTCATTAGCTTATCCCATATTAGATAATATACCAATACTGATAAAAGATAAAGCAAGGAAATTTTAGTAAAAATGAGTTTTATAGTTATTATTCCTGCTAGATTAAATTCTAGCAGGTTACCAAAAAAACCATTAATTACTATTAATGGTATACCAATGATAATTCATGTAATGCGTAATGCATTAAATTCATACGCAAACAAAGTAATAGTAGCAACTGATCATTATAGTATTGCTGAAGTAGTAAAACAATTTGGGGGGGAAGCATATATTACTCATAATAATCATAATTCAGGAACAGAACGTATATCAGAAGTAGTTAAATATTATGAATTATTAGATAATCAAATTATTGTTAATGTTCAAGGTGATGAACCATTAATATCATCTACATTAATTAATCAAATTGCTAATACGTTACCAAATAAAAATTATAATATGTCAACTATAGCAATACCAATACATAACACACAAGAAATAATAAACCCTAATGTGGTAAAATTAATTGTTAATAAATATAATTATGCTATATATTTTACCCGTACTATTAAAAATAGTATCTATGTTAAAGATATAGTATTAAAACATATTGGTATATATGCTTATAATGTATCTTTTATTAAAGATTATAAAAATTTTCGTAGTCCAATAGAACATATTGAAAATTTAGAACAATTAAGAGTACTATGGTATGGAGAAAAGATATATACATTAATAATAAATAAATCAAAGCCAATAATTGGTGTTGACACATTAGAATCTCTAAATCAAGTACGATTCTTAATGAAGAATAATTAATATTTAAAAGTTAATATCATCATACATTCCTCTAGGAAATGGTATTACATCACGAATATTGCACATACCTGTAATATATAAAATTAATCTTTCTACACCAATACCAAAACCAGAGTGTGGAACAGTACCATATTTACGTAAATCTCTATACCACCAATAATTTTTAATAGAAAGATTTTTTTCTTTTAAACAAGTATCTAATTTACTTAGACGTTCTTCTCGTTGTGATCCACCAGCAATTTCACCTACATCTTGAGCAATTACATCCATTGCAGCCACTGTTTTATTATCATTATTAACACGCATATAAAATGCTTTTATATTTTTTGGATAATCTGTTATAACAACAATATTTTTAAAATATTCATTAGTTAAATAATTCTCATGTTCTAAAGAAAAATCATCACCCCAAATTATTTGTTTATTAAATTTATTTTTGTATTTTTCTAATATTTTTATTGCTTCATCATACTTAACATGTATAAATCCATTATTAATAAAATTATTTAAACGTCTAATTAAATTTTTATTATTATACTTAATACAAAATTCTATATCTTGAATTCTTTTATCTAATACATATTTAAATATGTATTTTAACATATCTTCTGTTAGGTTAATAATATTTTGGAGATTAGCAAATGCTATTTCTGGTTCTACCATCCAAAATTCTGCTAAATGTCTACTAGTATTAGATTTTTCTGCTCTAAATACTGGTCCAAAAGTATATACTTTAGATAAAGCACAAGCATAACTTTCAATATTTAGTTGACCAGACACAGTTAAAAAATATTTTTTGTCAAAAAATTTTTTATTATTTGCTAATATACTAAACATAGTACTACAACCTTCTGTATCTATGCTGGTAATAATTGGTGTTGTTATTAAAATAAAATTATTTTTATTCATAAAATTATGTATAGCAGTAAATACTGTACTTCTTATACGAGTTATAGCACTAAAAATATTAGTTCTAATTCTTAAATGAGCAAATTTACGTAAATATTCTAAGCTATGTAATTTAGCCGATATTGGATAATTACGTGGATTATCTACCAAGCCAGTAACTAATACTGATATAGCTTGCATTTCATAATTTTGTTTATTTTTTGGAGATTCAATAATTAAACCATGTACTTGTACAGAACAACCAGAAGTTAATTTTAATATTTCATTATAATTATTAATATCATTTTTAATAATAATTTGTAAGTTGTTAATACATGAACCATCATTTATATCAAGGAAAGAAATACCTACTTTAGAATCACGACGTGTTTTAACCCAACCACATACTGTAATATGTTGATTTGTAAATAATCCATTAAAAATATTTTTTATACAAATTTTGTACATTACATAATTAATATAATTTTGTTTATAAAATAAAAAATTAATTTAATAGAACTACATTATAAATAATATTTCGTAAAATTAAAATGTAAATAATTTTTAATTATTTATTTTATTTTAATGCTATTATTAAATTTAATTGATTATTAACATAGAAATAAATAATGTAATTTATTTTTTAAATACCAAAATACTTATTAATAATTAAAAACTTATTAATAATTATATATAAATTAAAAATATTATATATTTATTGTAATCCAAATTGGATATTAAAAAATATAAATCTTATTATACTAAATTTATTTAAAAACATATAAAATAGATTATTATCTATATTTTTAGTACAAAAATCATATAGTAATTTAGTTTTAATTATTTTAGATATAAAACTATATTTTAGTTGTTGTTCGTAATACTTCAAAAAATGGTAAAAACCAATGTCATTATTATTTTTAAATAAATAAGTTATTAAATTATTAACAATAGATAAACTAAAACAACTAAAATTTATTTTTTGACCAAAAATTAAATTTGTCTTGTATGTAGCATTACTTATTAATAGTAAACGGTGATAAATAAAGTTAGATAAATATTCAATATAAACTGAAGAGGTAAGAATTTTATTTTTTATATTACATGAATTAAATATCAGTTTTGATATATTATTAATTATACTATTATAATTTTATATTTTTTCACTGAGCTACGTTCTAATATCCAATGAATAGTATTACTATTATTATTCTTTAACGGAATAAATGTATAATACTATACTTGGATAGAACTTAATATATATTATTATTATATGTATTAATTCTGTGTTAATTTTAGTTTGTACAATTATATATTTATATTTGATATAATACTTATAAAAGTATCTATATAATCTTTAATACTAAAAAATATTATTAGTAATTAATAATTTTATTTTTAATACCATATCATTTAATGATATTGTTACTAATTTTTTCTCAAAAATTATACTTTTTATATTAATATAATGAATAATTGTTATATACTTACTTAATATTTTTTTAAGACATAAAAATCTACATTATCGTTAACAATATAATTATAGCTATTAATAGAACTAACACTAATTTTTAATAATTTTCGTATTTGTATTTGTATAAAATAATATTTTTTAATGAAATTACATACTTAACTAACTCATACCAAATATCTAAATTTTTTAATATCTTATAACTATTATAATTAATAATAGAAATAGATTTAATATTACTTAAATTATTTGATAATTTAGTTATTATTGCAATTTTTATCTATTTTATAAAATAGTAAGCTAATAATAATCCACTAATGTCATTACTATTAATTATAATATCAAACATAATTAAATTAAATTAATTAAATTAATTTTAATATATATTTAATTAAAAATAAATTTATAATCGGTATATTTTTCCTAGTAAAAAACTAACACTTTTTATTTTTCAATAAGTTTATTTTTATTAGTTATTAAATAAGTTAAGGTATTAATTATCAGAATAGTTTTAATCCAATCAGATTATCTATTCTTTTCATATTGATTAAGTATATTTAAACAACATCTATAATCACAAATATCATATAAATTAATTAAATTAATTAGACATATTAAATCTCTTATAGCTAAGTTAAAGTTTTGTGTTCCAATAGGATGTATAGTTTTAGATGTATTTCCTAATAACACTAGACGATTACTAATGTTAGTATTTGCTAAAACTAACTTTAGTGGATAATAATTAAGATTTTCCACGATTATTATTTTACCTAATCTATTTTTCAATTCATATTTTAGTAAAATACATAATTCCTGATTACTAAAATGGATATAATTTAATTTATTATTAAAACACCATATTACAAAAATAATATTTTTATTGGTAATAATACTAATAATTCATTTTTAGTAACAATTTCAAATAACGTATTAGATTGAAATATACTAGTATTGATTGTGGTAATAATTTCTGTTTGATAGTAATCTAATATATTATAATTTATACCAAATAATTTTACTATTTCTAATTAAGTACCATTAGTAATAATAAATAATTTTGTATTAATTATGTATTTTTTATTTATAGTAATTACTAGATTATTGTATGTATTTTTTATGTTATTAATATTTACGTTATTATAAATATTAACATTATAACAATTATTTATTTTTTTAAAAATACTAATATTATGATACTTAGTTTAATTGCATACCCTAAAACTGGTACATTGTAATCTTTAGCTAAAATATTTATGTTATTAATAAAATTAGTATCAAAAATTTTTGTTTTATATATAGGATATGTATAAGGTTTTATATTAGACTAAATATTAATTTTATTTAAAATTTTATAAGTAAAATATGATATAATAATAGTACAATCGATAAAATATTTTTCTTAAATTAATTAAATTTATTTAATTTATTTTACGACAATTTTTTACTAGCTAACAAAGTAAAAATAAAACTAACTATTCCACTACCTATAATTGTAATAGATATATTTTATTAAATATTAAATTTTTAAAATATGTTATATATTATTTATCAAATACAGTTAAATAGATAATATATTAAATATATAAAATTAAATATTAAATACAAAATACTGAAAATATATCAATAAATATGATATCAATTTTTAAGAAAATTTAGTAATACTGCCATCACAATTTCCTACCAAAACAATATCAGCTATTCTTTGTGTAAATAATCCAACAGTAACAATTCCTGGAATATTATTTAATTTTTTCTCAATTAGTTTAACATTATTTAAATCTAACTCATATATATCGATTATTAAATTATTATGATCGGTAATTGTATTACTACGTAAAATAGGAATACCACCAACACATTTTCTTATTTTATTAATAATTAATGGATATGAAAATGGTATAATTTCTACTGGAACTGGAAAACGCCCTAACTTTTTTACTAGTTTACTATTATTAACAATACATATAAATTTTTTAGATAAAGAAGAAATAATTTTTTCATTTGTTAATGCTGATCCACCACCTTTAATCATATACATATTGTTATCAATTTCATCTGCACTATCTATATAAATATCAATATTTTTTACTGAATTAATATCAACTACTGGTATATTTAATTGATTTAATTGATAGGATGATTTATAAGAACTAGAAACTGTATTAATAATATAATGTTTAATTCTTACTAATTCTTTAATAAAATAAGACACAGTACTACCAGAACCAATACCAACAATACTATTAGGTTTTATATACTTGATTACTTCTATACCTAAACATTTTTTTATTTCATTTTCTTTCATAATTATTTAAAATTAATAACATTAATAATAGTAATATATTATATAATCTAAAATTAAATAATTAGATTAGGTAATAAATTAAACTTGATTAATTAAATAATATAAACTGTTTATTTTAATAATAAATACTATTTTTAGTAAATTTTATAACTTTTATATTATATTACTTAAATTAATATTAAGTAAATAGTAATATTTATTTAATTTTAACTATATTACTTAAATAAAACTAATAAATTGTATAATTTAAATGAATAATAAATTAATTACATTTATACTTATTGTTAGCGTAATAACATTAACTATATTTTTATTTGTTAATAATAAAAAAAGAAAAATTCATAATTTTAAAGAAATTAAAAAGTTAGCTGTATTGGTTAATAAAAATATTTCTGGTACCTTTTATTGTGGTTGTAAGATTAATTGGCATGGTTATCGAGGAACACCTGATTTATTATCTTGTGGATATAAAATTAGAAGTAATTATTTCAGAGCTAATAGAGTAGAATGGGAACATGTTGTACCAGCTTGGAAATTTGGTCATAATATGAAATGTTGGTTACATGGTGGTCGTAAAAATTGTAATAATGATTATAATTATCAAAAAATAGCAACTGATTTACATAATTTACAACCAGTTATAGGAGAAATAAATGCTGATAGAAAAAATTATGAATATAATCAATGGATTAGTAATTATGGTAGTTATTATGGTAATTGTAAAATAAAAATAAACTTTAAAACAAAACAAGTAGATCCACCCATAATTACTAGAGGTATAATAGCTAGAACATATCTATATATGTATGATAAATATCATATAATATTATCAAATCGACAATTATCATTATTCCATAAATGGAATACCTTATATCCAGTGACTAAATGGGAATGTTATAGAAATAAACGTATAACTTTAATACAAGGAAATAGTAATCCTTATATAGAACAAGCTTGTAAAAATAAAAATTATTAACTAGTATTTAAATGCGTATACCTAGAATATATTTTCCTAATAATTGTATAGTTGGAGAAATATTAGTCTTAAATGAGAAAACTACACATTATATCATACATGTATTAAGGATGAAAAAAGATGATATTGTAGAGTTATTTAACGGTAGTAATATTATATATCAAGCAAAAATTATTAACTTAAATAAATGTAATAGAGTTAGATTAACTGTATTATATAAAATATATGAAAGTAAAGAATCATATATAAAATTACATTTAGGACAATTATTACTTAATTCAAAAAAAATGGAATTTATTATTCAAAAATCAGTTGAATTAGGAGTAAGTACTATTACTCCAATAATACCTAAAAATTATAATATTAATAAACTTAATTTATTGAATAATAAAATTAATCGTTGGCAAAACATTATTATTAATAGTTGTGCTCAATGTGGACGTAACGAAATTATGAAAATAAACAAACCAAAATCTATATTGGATTGGTGTTCTTTATTAAAAGAAAAAAATACAAAAATATATTTTAGTCCATATAGTAATAATAATATAAATAAATTAAATAAATTGTTATCAATTAATGAAATTTATTTTTTAATTGGATCAGAAAATGGTTTATCTAAAGAAGACAATTTAATTATTAATGATTATAAATTTTTTAATATATCTTTAGGACCAAGAATTCTACGTGTAGAAACTGCTGTAATAAGCGCTACAGTTATTTTACAAACTATATTTGGTGATATGGGAAATTAATTCATAATTAAGTTTAGTTTGATTATGAATATAATAAAAATTAATTAATAATGTATTTTTTTTGTTATTCACAATTTAGTATATAAATTATATTATTTATTGCACAAAATATAATTTTAAATATTAAATAATAATAAATTATTATTAAATAGTTATTTAATAAAATACAAAAATTACAATAATTAATATTCATGATATAATCAAAATAATTATTTTTAGTGTATTAAATATTTTTTAGTTAATACATATAAATAATTATAAACGTATAATAATTATTTTTACATACCGAAATATATAAAATAGCTATAATATAGCATTGATATTTTAATAAAATATCTAATTTTATATAATTAAGATAAAATATTATTATAATATTTAAATATTATTTTTACTTATAAATAAAATAATATAGAAATTTACGAATAAATATATAAATAATCATTTTAAATAAAATATGTAATAGTAATTTACTATTAATCTATTTTGTTAATAAATCATATAGTTAATTATTATAATAAGTTTTATATTATCCATAAATTTCATTAGTCTAAAATATATTAAAAAATATTAATTCTTAATAGAACTATAATAATACACATATTTAATTTATTTTTTAATTGTCAATATTACTATTAATATAATGTAATAGTAAAAGAAAATATTATAAAATACATAATAATGATTATAAAATTTTAACAGTATATCTTCTTTTTTAGTTAAAAATAGATTAATATTTATTTAATTAAATACGAAAAGTAAAATAACTAAAATTAATATTACTAATCTAGTATTTATAAAAAATAAAAAATAGTATTAATATACTAATTATAAATAAATTAATAATTTATTATAAAATTCTATATTATATTAAATAATAATGAATTTGCAGAATCATTTTTTAGTAGCTATGCCAACATTAACAGATCCTTTATTTAAAGGATCTGTCGTGTATATTTGTGAACATAATTATGAAGGTGCTATGGGGCTTATTATTAATAAGCCAGTAGTATATTTTACTATAGAAAATATTTTAGATAAATTAAAAATTAAACCAAAAATTTCAGATAATTATAATTCTAAATTAAAAAATCCGGTATTTGTTGGCGGTCCAATAGCAGATGATAGAGGTTTTATATTACACACTCCATGTAATAAATTTAATTCTAGTATTAGTATATCATCTCAAACAATGATTACAACATCTAAAGATATATTAGAAACTTTAGGTACTGATAATCAACCAGATAATATATTAGTTGCATTAGGATATTCTAGTTGGGGACAAGAACAATTAGAACATGAATTATTAGATAATAGTTGGTTAATTACCCCAGCTAATACAGAAATATTATTTCATACACCAATAATTCATCGTTGGCGTAACGCTGCAAAAATTATTGGTATAGATATTTACAACATTTCTAGTCAAATTGGACATGGTTAATAAAGTAATAATTGCAATGGCTTTTGATTTTGGAATTACTAATATTGGTATTGCGGTTGGACAATCTATTACTTATACTGCTCAGCCAATTATCACATTAAAAACTAATTATGGTATTCCAGTGTGGGATAAATTAACAGCATTGATAAATGTTTGGTCACCTAATATATTAATTGTAGGTTTACCTATTAATATGGATAATAACGAACAGAATATAACTACTAAAGCTCGTAATTTTGCTAAATCATTAAATAGTAAATTTAATATATCAGTAGAATTACATGATGAACGATTAACAACTAAAGAGGCATATTTATTATTAAAAAATAAATATTATAAAAAAACAAATAAAATAAAAATTGATATTATCAATCAATTATCAGCAGCTTTAATACTTGAAAGTTGGTTTAGAAAAAAATTTTTTAAATGTTATTAAATTTAAAATATTAATTAATATATTCTTATAGTTATATAATAAATTAATAGAATATTTTATTAAAATGTATAATTTTTTAGTAAATTAAATATATAATATGATGTTTATCTGACATTTATAAGTATTTATTTAATTTCAATGTAATTAATATTTTTAAATTATATGTATTACTTTAATTAATAAAACTAAATTTAATAGTTAATATTTACAAAATAATTTTCTTTTAATTATTTAAAGATTTATTATTTAATATAATAATTATAGATAATAATTATTATTTCTATTTAAACTTATAAATACAATTTTTAGTAAGGTAAATTAAAGTGGATAAATATAATATAGAAGAAAAAAAAATAAATATTATTGGTGCAGGTAATATAAGTTATGCTGTAATTAGTGGTTTAATTAATAGTAATTATAAAAAAGATTTAATAACTGTATGTGCGCCATCTATTAAAAATCGTAACAATATAACAAAGTTATTTGGTATAAAAAATAGTAGTAATAATATATATTATTCTGATCAAGCAGATGTATTAATATTAGCAGTTAAACCACAATCAATTGTTTCTGTTTGTCAAGATCTTAATAAGATTAATTTGTCAAAGAAAATAATTATATCGTTATTAGCAGGAATTAATACTAATATTTTAATTAGTTTATTAAAACAAAATAATATTAATATTATTAGAATTATGCCTAATATAGCAATTGCTGTAAATTATGGTATTATTGCAATGTACGCAATATCTAAAAATACTAATAGTATAAATTTTACTAAAAATTTATTTAGTAAAATGGGGATTATTTATCAATTAGATAATGAAAATGATATTGATACTTTTACTGTTATTGTTGGTAGTTCTCCTGCATATTTTTTATTTTTTATGGAAGAAATACAAAAAAAAATTGAGTCTATGGGAATAAATCAATGCAATGCCTATAACATAATAATAAATACCATAAATGGAATTATTCATTTAAGTAAATTAAATCATCATAATACATTTAATAAATTACGTAAATTAATATCTTCTAAAAAAGGTATTACAGAATCAGCAATATCAGTATTCAAAAAAGAAAATATATCATCTATAATTGCTAATGCAATAGATGTATCTATAAATCGTATAAAAGATTTAAAGAATATTAAAATTTTTTAAATATTGGTTGTTTTATTTGAATAAAGATTTGATAGTAAAAATTACTAAATTTTTACTAATTAAATACTTGTAAAATACTTTGTTAATAAAAAAGTTATATATAACTATATAAAATATAGTTTATAATTTATTTTTGCATAAAATATTATTATTAGTTTTTGTATTATATTTAAAAAGACACTTATTTTAATTATTAAATTAACCATATAGTATTTTAAAAAGTAGTTAATTAATATGAAAAAAATATTATACTTATTAAGTACTATATGTTTATTAATTTCTTGTTCAACTAGAAATAATTTAAATAAGTCATTTTTCTATTATAAAAAAAATAATTTAAGTATTTTAATAGTTAAATTAACAAGTAATGTAAAGTATCATATACGTAGTAACAATAAAGTTATTATAACTAGTATTAAAAATCATTTAAAAAATAATAATTACAAGACTTATAGTTATATTAATCTTAATAATCATTCAATTACTATTGAAACTATTATCAATAATAATCCTATTCAACATTTACGCACTGCTACTATAAATAGTATATTAATATACAATTATTTAAATTTAATTAAAATTAGTAAAAATTTTCTTAATATACAAACATTTAAATTTAAATATAATATTATTAATAATTTAAATCTACCAATAGAATTATATTATCATGCTGTTAGACTTACTGATTATTTACTACAAACAAGATTAGTAATAAAACGAACTAATAAACATAAAATTTGGTCAGTAACTATACAATATGATAAAGACTGTAATAATATTTATGAAAAATCTTATAAGTATATTAATCTAATTAATAAAGCATCAGAAAAATATGGTATAGATAAATATTTAATTTTAGCTATTATACAAATAGAATCTAATTTTAATCCTTATGCTATTAGTCATTCAAATGCGTTAGGTTTAATGCAAATTATAAGACAAAGTGCTGGACGTGATGTATTTAAAAGACAGGGAAAATGGGGTCAGCCAAGTCGTAATTATTTATTAAATCCAGAAAATAATATTGATATTGGAACCGCCTATTTAGCTATACTTCAAAATGAATACTTAAATAAAATTAATAACCCATTATCTCGAAAATATGCAGTAATAACTGCTTATCATAGTGGTGCTGCAAGTGTACTAAAAGTTTTTTCTCAAAATAAAAATAAAGCAATAAAGATTATAAATAACTTAAGCCCAGAAGATGTTTATTTTGTACTTAATACTAAACATCCATCATTAGAATCACGTAGTTACTTAAATAAAGTAAATCAATTACAACAAAAGTTTAAAAATAGATAATTTTATAAAAAAGCGGGAAACGAGACTCGAACTCGCGACCCTAACCTTGGCAAGGTTATACTCTACCAACTGAGCTATTCCCGCTAAATTTAATTTTGTACAATTACTAAATTTATGAAAAAAAATTCTTACGATAAAAATTTAACTCCGCAACTGATTCACGAATATCAGCTAATGCTTGATGCATATTACGTTTTTTTATACCACTTAATATTTGTGGTTTCCATCTACGAACTAATTCTTTTATTGTGCTAACATCTAGATATTTATAATTAAAATAAGATTCTAATTTTGGCATATAACGAAATAAAAATCTTCTATCTTGTGCAATACTATTACCACATATTGGAGATTTATTTATAGGTACCCACTTAGTCAAAAATTCTATAGTTTGTTCTTCAGCAATAACTTCATTAATTTTACTATTACGTACTCTATTTATTAAACCAGTTGCTGTGTGAGTACGAATATTCCAACTATCCATTTGTAGTAATTGTTCTTCTGGTTGATATAATGCTAATGATGGACCTTCTGCTAAAATATTTAAATCAACATCAGTAACTAAAGTAGCAATTTCTATGATACGATGATTATCTGGATTTAATCCAGTCATCTCCAAATCTAACCAAATAAGATTATTATCCACTATTTTCTCTTTTAAAATATAAATTACTGTATGTTATTATAATAACTTATCTTATATTATACAATATAGTTTTATAGTTTACTATTTATATTTTTATGAACATTAAATAATATAATTATGATTAATAAATTTAAAATAATATTATTATCTATAATACCTAAACATCTATTAACAAAGCTATTTGGTAAAATAGCAAATTTAAAATTAGGATATATTACTCGTTTAATTATTAAACTATTTATATATATTTATAATATAAATATATATGAAATTAAAGAAAAAGATATAACTAAATATTATACATTTAACGATTTTTTTACTAGATCATTAAAAGATAATGCACGTAATTTTGATAGTAAAGAATATACTATAATATTACCTGCTGATGGTTATATCATGCAATACGGTAATATTAATCAATATACTATAATACAAGCAAAAAATATTTTTTATGATTTAACTATGTTGTTAGCTAAAAATAAATATTTATCAAATAAATTTATTAATGGTATATTTATTAATATATATTTATCTCCTGCTAATTATCATAGAATACATATGCCTTGTGATGGTATACTCAAAGAAATGATATATGTTCCAGGAAAATTATGGTCTTTAAATAAATTTAATGTAAATAATAAATTAAATTTATTTACAAAAAATGAACGTTTAATATGTCTATTCAATACAAAATTTGGATTAATGATACAAATATTAATAGGATCTACTATAGTTGGTAGTATTGAAACTATTTGGCACGGTATAGTTATTCCTCCAAGAAGTCATATTATAAAACACTGGTGTTATACTAAAGAAGATAATATTTATTTATTAAAAGGTCAAGAAATGGGAAAATTTAAATTAGGATCCACTGTAATTACTATTTTTAAAAAAAACAGTATTATTTTGTGCAAAAAAATCAAATCTAATAATATTAGTTACGTTGGTAACGTAATGGGGTATAAATATTTAAATTAAAATTATTTTAAGCATTCTTTATATCAAAAGAAATTACTTCTTTTAAACTATTTATTTTCAATGCTAACATAATTAGTCTATCTACTCCTAATGCTACACCAGAATAATTTGAAATATTACCATATTTTAGAGCTAATACTAATTTTTTATCTATATAACGTTTTAATTTATTACTAATGACTTTCTTAAATTCATACATAAATCTTTTTAATTGTTCTTTTGCATTAATTAATTCGTAACAACCATTTGATAATTCAATACCCTTAAAATAAACTTCAAATCTATCAGCAATTTCATCATTTTTATTATTAATACAAGCTAATTCTGCTTGATAAGTAGGAAAATGATATACAAAAACTGGATTTTTTAAGCCTAATTTAGGTATTATAACTAATGAAAATATTAATTGTATAACATTATTATAATTATTATCAAATAAATGTGTTAATTTATTTTTTAATAAAAATTTATTTATTTTTTCTTTGTCAAGATTTAAAGGATCTATATTTGTGTGTTTAATAAATATATTCTGATAAGAAATAAATTCTGACTTTTTATATTTTAAAATTAATTTAAGTAATGTATCAGTTTCTAACATAATACTATTCATATTACAATTTTTTCTATACCATTCTAATATAGTAAATTCTGGATTATGATATTTACCAATTTCACCATTACGAAAACTATGACATAATTGAAATATTTTATTCATACCAACACATAATAAACGTTTCATATGAAATTCCGGACTACTAATTAAATATAATTTTTTATAATTATTATTAATTAATTTTGTTTCAAAAGGAATTATATTTACATTTGTAATTGTTCCATTACTTAATAATGGAGTTTCTACTTCTACATAATTACGATACTCAAAAAATTTTCTGATTTTTCTTATTAATTTAGCTCTTTTTATTAAATTTTTGACTGAAATATTAGGTTGCCACATGTTATTCATTTTTTATTAAATTTAATTTTTTATTTAATTCTAGAAACGTATTTACCTGAGTTAGTATTAACTTTAATTATATTTCCAACTTCTAAAAAGTAAGGAACTTTAATTATTGCACCAGTAATTAATTTAACTAATTTAGTATTAGTATTAATATTATCTCCCTTTACAAAAGGAGTTGTGCTAATAATCTTTAAATTTATAAATTTTGGAGGAATAATTGTAATTATTTTTTTATTCCACATAATTATATCATATTTAACTTGTTCTACAATCCATTTAATATTATTTCCTATAATACTTTTATTAACAATAAATTGTTCAAAATTTTTATCTATAAAATACCAAAAATCTCCCTTTCTATATAAAAAAGTTAAACAAATTTCTTGTACATCAGCTAATTCTATGTTATGTCCAGATTTAAATATTCTTTCTATAAATTTATTTGATATTAATTTATGTATACGTATTCTATTAAATGCTTGTCCTTTACCAGGTTTAATAAATTCATTATTAATAACAATAGATGGTTCATTATCTTGTAATATTTTTATTCCTGGATATAATGAATTAACGTTACATGTAATCATTCTATATTAATTTTATATATTTAAATTAATTTTAATTATTGTAATATGAAACATTTTAATAGTAAAGAACTTTGGTTAAAGCAATTATCTAACACTATTAATAATCCACATGACTTATTAACTCTATTAAAATTAGATAATAATATTAAACTGATTAATAATATAAAAACCAAAGTATCTTTTTCTTTTAGGGTACCAAAAATTTTCGTAGAAAGAATGAAATTAAATGACCCTAATGATCCACTATTAATGCAAGTTTTATTAAATATTAAAGAATCACGTAATTTTAATAAGTTAACAAAAAAAATTTCATTAGAAAGTAATTTAGTTAAATTTAATTTAATACATAAATATAATAATCGTGTATTAATTTTATTAAATAATAGTTGTGCAATTCATTGTCGTTATTGTTTTCGTCGTGATTATTTAAAAGATATTAGTAATATAAAAGATAATATGGATTATATAATAAATTATATTTTACAAAATAAAGAAATAAATGAAATTATTTTATCAGGTGGTGATCCATTAATGATGAGAGATAAGAATATAAAAGTACTTATATCAATGTTAGAAAAAATTAGTCATATTCTTATATTAAGAATTCATACAAGATTACCTATAATTATCCCTAGTAGAATTACAGATGATTTATGTAATATATTAATTAATTCTAGATTTAAAATAATTTTAGTTACACATACCAATCATGCTAATGAAATAAATTCTAGTGTGATTGATAGTATGAATAAATTAAGTAAAGCTAATGTAATCCTATTAAATCAAAGTGTATTACTACGAAATATTAATAATAATGCTAATACACTAGCTAATTTAAGTATAAAATTAATTCAAGCTGGAATTATACCATATTATATTCATTTATTAGATAAAATTAATAGTAATATTCATTTTTTAGTAACAAAAACACAAGCTAATAAAATTATGAAAGATTTATCTAATAAAGTATCAGGATATTTATTACCTAAACTAATGTACGATTAAAAAATATAAATAAAAACCCCCTGTTAAATAGGGGGGTTTTATTTACTAAATAATAAATTATTTTAGTATGGAAGATTTTACATCATACCACCCATACCACCCATACCACCCATACCACCACCAGCAGGACCAGCACCGCTAAGATCAGGTTTCTCTTCTTTAGGTAAATCTGTTACCATACATTCAGTGGTAATCATTAATCCAGCTACTGAAGCTGCATATTGTAACGCAGAACGAGTTACTTTAGTAGGATCAAGAATACCCATACTGATCATATCACCATATTTTTCAGCAGCTGCATTGTAACCAGTATTACCATCGCTAGCTTTAACCTTATTTGCTATGACAGAAGGTTCTTCACCTGCATTAGCAACTATTTGTCGTAAAGGTGCTTCCATAGCTCGTCTAGCTACTTTAATACCTACGTTTTGATCCTCATTTTCACCACGTAAATTAACAATACTATTAGCTACACGAATTAATGCAACTCCACCCCCAGCAACAACACCTTCTTCAACTGCGGCTCTAGTAGCATGTAAAGCATCTTCAACACGTGCTTTTTTCTCTTTCATTTCAACTTCTGTAGCAGCTCCAACTTTTATTACTGCAACACCACCAGCTAATTTAGCCACACGTTCTTGTAATTTTTCTCGGTCATAATCAGAAGTAGCTTCATCTCGTTGTTGATTAATTTGAGCAACACGACTATTTATTGAGGCTTTATCACCAACACCATCAATAATAGTAGTAGTATCTTTAGTAATAACTACTCTCTTCGCTTGTCCCATATCTTCAAGAGAAGCTTTTTCTAATTCTAAGCCAATCTCTTCTGAAATAACAGTACCAGCTGTTAGAATTGCTATATCATGCAACATAGCTTTTCTTCTATCACCAAATCCAGGAGCTTTAACAGCAGCTACTTTTACTATACCTCTCATAGTATTTACTACTAATGTAGCTAATGCTTCTCCTTCTACATCTTCTGCAATAATTAACAATGGTTTACTTGCTTTAGCAACTGCTTCTAATATAGGTAACATTTCACGAATATTAGATATTTTTTTATCAGCTAGTAAAATAAATGGATTTTCTAATTCTATGGTACCAGTATCTGGTTTATTTACAAAATAAGGTGACAAGTATCCTCTATCGAATTGCATGCCTTCAACAACATCTAACTCATCCTGTAATCCTGATCCTTCTTCTACGGTAATTACACCTTCTTTACCAACTTTAGCCATAGCTTCAGCAATCAAAGTACCAACAGTTTCGTCAGAATTAGCAGATATAGTACCAACTTGAGCGATTGCCTTAGCATCAGAACAAGGAACAGATAATCTTTTCAATTCGTCAACTGCTGCAATTACAGCTTTATCTATACCTCTTTTAAGATCCATTGGATTCATTCCAGCAGCTACAGCTTTTAATCCCTCGTTAACTATAGCTTGAGCTAAAACAGTTGCTGTAGTTGTACCATCACCAGCTGTGTCGTTAGCTTTAGATGCAACTTCTTTTACCATCTGTGTGCCCATATTTTCGAATTTGTCTTCTAATTCTATTTCACGTGCCACAGTAACACCATCTTTAGTAATAATTGGTGCACCAAAAGATTTATCTAATACAACATTACGACCTTTTGGTCCTAAAGTAACTTTAACTGCATCAGCTAAAACATTTACTCCCTTGAGCATTTTTGCTCGAGCGTCATTACCAAATTTAACATCTTTAGCCGCCATATTTATTTCCTTAAATTTAATTCAAATACATATAACATAATTTTAGTAAATTTAGTTTTCAACAACAGCAAGGATATCACTTTCTGACATAATTAATATTTCATTATTATCAATTTTCTCTACTTTAACACCATAACCGTCATTGAAAATTATAGTATCACCAACTTTTACATCTAACGCTTTTATTTCGCCATTTTCTAAAATACGGCCACGTCCAACAGCTAGCACTTCACCTCGTGTAGATTTTCCAGCTGCAGAACCAGTCAATACAATACCACCTGCAGACTTAGCCTCAACTTCTTTACGCTTGACGATAACGCGATCATGCAATGGACGAATATTCATTGATAGCTCCCATAAGAAAGTCTTTATCGATTTTTGGTTAATGCTTCAAATTAAAAACATTTACAAAAGTAAAGTTGGGGCATTTAAAAAAACTTCAAGTACTACCAACAAATAAAATAATTGTAATCTATTTTACAATTATCTTAATAAGATAGTTATTTAAACGTAGTATAGTATTAGTTTATGACTAATACATTTTAACTTACGAGTTTTCAACAATAATGTAACTTAATATCTTTAGCTAGTAAAATTTTAACTTGATTAATCAATATTTCTGCTACATAATTATTTAGATTCAATTTTGCCCAGATAGCTCAGTTGGTAGAGCAAAGGACTGAAGATCCTTGTGTCCTTGGTTCAATTCCAAGTCTGGGCAATTTAATTATTAGTTTATCTTAATTTTAATTCTTAGTTTCTATATTATTAAGTAGTCTAATAATTTCAGTTATTGTTTTATTTTTAGTTACTTTCTAAATATTAAACAGTTAGATAGATTTACGATAATATAATAATTGATTTAAATAAATAAACTTTTGTTGACTTTACTTTTTCAAACAACATAAATTTAGTGAATTATGACATGAAAGTATTAAAATTTGGTGGTTCATCATTAATTCACACCAACAATAATATACTACATGTAATAGATATTATTATTAAAAATGCTAAGGCTGAAAGAACTGGTGTTGTGTTATCTGCTCCATACAGAGTAACTGATTATCTAATATTATTGGTTAATTCTATAAATAATGAGTTCTTAGTTAACCACTATCTATCGGTAGTTAAAATAGTGTTCATTAAAATTATAAAATTAATATCAACTAGTAATATAGGTGTTAATTTTTACGTTTTACATTTAGTATTAAATAATGAATTTAACAACTTAAGTAATATGATAGTTAAATTAACAAAACTTAACTCACTAAAGCAATGTGATATTGTTAAAATAATATCTTGGGGTGAAAAATTAATAGTTTTAATTATAGATGAAGTAGTTAAAGTTTGTGGTTTTCATGTTACAATTATAGATCCTACAAAGAAAATTTTAGCTCATGGTGATTACTTAGAGTCAGTAGTAGATATTGATACATCTATAAGAAATATTAATAATATGGCTATACCAAACACAAATGTAATATTAATGCCTGGTTTTATAGCTGGTAATAAGTATTACGAATTAGTGTTATTAGGAAGGAACAGTTCAGATTATTCTGCAGTTATACTTGCTATTTGTTTAAAAGCAAAAAAATGTGAAATTTGGAAAGATGTTGATGGTGTATATGATAATGATCCTAAATTTACTTCAGAAGCTAGATTATTTAAATACATTTATTATAATGATTTGTTAAGTTTAATTAAACCAGAGTTTAAGATATTGCATCTAAATTCTATTTTTCTAGCAAGAAAGTTTAATATAGACTGCATTATAAAGAATATAAATAATCCTAATTTATCTGGAACTATATTATTAAATAATATCTAATTAACGAATGGAGGATTATAATAATTTATGTTGTGTTTAACAATTACTAGAAAATAAAACTGTAGTATATTACAATAGTTTATTATAACTTACAAAATAAGCGCAGTTAATTAAATATACAAATATTTAATAACAACTTGGTTTAAAAACTTGAAAAGTATATTTTTGGCCACACATAACACATTCTAAATATATTTAAAATAAAACAAAAAAAATTAATTGGAGATGTTTAGTATGGGAAAAATCATTGGTATTGATTTAGGTACGACTAATTCTTGTGTCGCTATCGTTGAAAGTGGTAAACCTCGTGTTTTAGAAAATAGTGAGGGTGATAGAACTACACCTTCAGTAATTGCTTATATGCAAGATGGTGAAATTTTAGTTGGCCAACCAGCTAAACGTCAATCAGTTACTAATCCACAAAATACGTTATTTGCTATAAAACGATTAATAGGTAGACGTTTTGACGATAAAGAAGTGCAAAGAGATGTTAATATTATGCCATATAAAATAATATCATCTAACAATGGTGATGCATGGTTAGACGTTAGAGGCCAAAAAATGGCTCCTCCTCAAATATCTGCCGAAATATTAAAGAAAATGAAAAAAACTGCAGAAGATTATTTGGGAGAATCTGTTAAAGAAGCAGTAATTACTGTGCCTGCATATTTTAATGATACACAAAGACAAGCAACTAAAGATGCTGGACGTATTGCTGGATTAGATGTAAAGAGAATTATTAATGAGCCAACCGCAGCAGCGTTAGCTTATGGTTTAGATAAAGAAACAGGAAATCGTATTATTGCTGTTTATGATTTAGGTGGTGGTACTTTTGACATTTCTATAATAGAAATAGATGATGTTGATGGTGAAAAAACATTTGAAGTTTTAGCTACTAACGGTGATACACATTTAGGTGGTGAAGACTTTGATAGTAGATTAATTAATTACTTAGTATTTGAATTTAAGAAAGATCAAGGTGTTGATTTAAGAAATGATCCACTAGCTATGCATAGATTAAAAGAAGCTGCGGAAAAAGCAAAAATTGAATTATCAGCTACACAACAAACTGATGTTAACCTTCCTTATATTACTGCTGATTCTACTGGCCCAAAGCATATGAATATTAAGGTTACTAGAGCTAAATTAGAATCTCTAGTTGAAGAATTAGTAAATAAAACTCTAGAACCAGTAAAAGTAGCTTTAAAAGATGCTAATTTATCGGTATCAAATATTAAAGATGTTATTTTAGTAGGTGGTCAGACACGAATGCCTTTAGTACAAAAAAAAGTTTCAGACTTTTTTGCAAAAGAACCTCGTAAAGATGTTAATCCTGACGAAGCAGTAGCTACTGGAGCTGCTGTGCAAGGAGGAGTATTATCTGGTGATGTTAAAGATGTTCTTTTATTAGATGTAACACCTTTATCTTTAGGTATTGAAACCATGGGTGGAGTAATGACTACTTTAATCCCTAAAAATACAACTATTCCAACAAAACATAGTCAAATTTTTTCTACAGCAGAAGATAATCAATCAGCTGTCACAATTCATGTACTACAAGGTGAAAGAAAACGTGCTAATGATAATAAGTCACTTGGTCAGTTTAATTTAGATGGTATTGCTCCAGCTATGAGAGGTATTCCTCAAATAGAAGTTACTTTTGATATTGATGCTGACGGAATTTTACATGTTTCAGCTAAAGATAAAAATAGTGGTAGAGAACAAACAATTACTATTAAGGCATCTTCTGGATTAAATGAAAATGAAATAAAAAACATGATAAAAGAAGCAGAAGCTAATGCAGAATCTGACAAAAAATTTGAAGAATTAGTTAAAATACGTAATCAAGCAGATCATTTAATACATAGTACTCGTAAACAAATTAAAGAATTAGGTAATAAAATTAATGCTGATGATAAATTAGCTATAGATAACGCTATAAAAAATCTTAATTCTGCTTTACAAAATGAAAATAAATCAGATATAGAAAGTAGAATACAAGAATTAATAACAGTATCTAGTAAAATACTTGATATTGTAAAAAATGATAATAATCAAAGCAGTAAGAATAATAATAATGAAAATATTAATAAAAACGAAGATAATGTAGTTGATGCTGAATTTGAAGAAGTTAAGGATAAAAAATAGTAATTAAATTTATTAATTATTTTAAACATAATAACTAGTATACTTGTTTAAGTATGAGTAAATTGGACTATTACAGTATTTTAGGTGTATCAAGACAGGCAAGCGAGCGCGATATAAAAAAAGCTTACAAGCGTTTAGCTATGAAGTTTCATCCTGACCGTAATCCAGGAAATAGTCAGGCTGAATCTAAATTTAAGGAAATCAAAGAAGCTTATGAGGTATTAACTGACCCAAAAAAACGCTCTATGTATGATCAGTATGGTCATTCTGCCTTTGATAATAATGCAAATAGTTTTAATACTAGTAGTAGTACTGATTTTAGTGATATTTTTGGTGATGTTTTTGGAGATATATTTGGTAGTAGTAAAAAACAGTACTCTGGTCATAGTAAATCAATAAAGTGTACGGTAGAATTATCTTTAGAAGAAGCTGTTAAAGGAACGATACGTGAAATAAATGTTCCAATATTAGAAAGATGTAATGTATGTTATGGTAGTGGCGCTAAACCAGGAACTACTGCTACTATTTGTTCTACCTGTAAAGGACAGGGTCAAATACAAATGAGACAAGGATTTTTTATGATACAACAAACTTGTCCAACTTGTCATGGAAATAGTAAAGTTATTAAAAATGTTTGTATAATTTGTCATGGTAGTGGTCAGATAGAAAAATTAAAAACTTTGTCAGTTAAGTTACCTGCAGGAGTTGATAACGGAGACAATATAAGATTATCTGTGAATAATAGATCTAATGATTTATATGTTCAAGTTAAAGTTAGTAAACATCCTATATTTAGTAGAGATGGTAGTAATTTATACTGTGATGTACCTATTAATTTTGCTATAGCTGCTCTTGGGGGTGAAATAGAAGTACCAACTATTGATGGTAAAGTAAAATTAAAAGTACCAGCTGAGACTCAAACAGGTAAATTATTTAGAATGAGAGGAAAAGGTGCTAGATCTATACGTAATGGTATAAATGGAGATTTAATATGTAAAATAGTTGTAGAAACACCAGTTAGATTAAATGATAAACAAATTCAGTTAATGAAAGAACTACGTAATAGTTTTGATGGTCCTAGTGGACATAAGAATAGTCCGAGATCAAAAAGTTTTTTTGATGGTGTTAAAAAATTTTTTGATGATTTAACTAGATACTAATTAAATTATACTCATATATCTCATTAAATTAATAAAGGATAATAAATAAATTATTATTATATAATAAATACATTTATATTATAAATTATTAATTTTCTTTAATATATTAGATTTATATCTAGCTGCTTTATTTTTATGGATTACACCTTTTCTAGCCTGACGATCAAGAATTGATTGTAAATTTAAATACAATGTACTTGCTGTTATTTTATCATTATTAAGTATTGCTTTATTGGTTTTTTTTATAAAAGTACGTATCATTGATTTTTTACTAATGTTAGTAATATGATTTTTTTTAGATTTTATAATATTTTTCTTCTTTGATTTAATATTAACCAAAATAATTATCCTCCACTTACTACAAATAAAAAATATTTTATTATATTTTATATTAAATTATTAATAGTAATAATATAATATATTAAATAAATTAAACTAATAATTTAAAAATTACAAATTATATGACAAAATTTATTAGAGGAATACATAATATAAAAAATTGTAATAGTCAACATATAGTTACTATAGGTAATTTTGATGGTTTTCATAGAGGACATCAAGTTATTATAGAAAAATTAAAAATAGAAAGTAAATATTATAATTTACCTAATATAGTGATTATTTTTGAACCCCAACCACAAGAATTTTTTCATAAAATGGTTTACAGATTAACTAATTTAAGAAATAAAATAAAATATCTTTACGAGATTAATGTAGATAAAATATTATGTATTAATTTTAATAAAAAATTTTCTTTATTTAATGCTTATAAATTTATTACAAATATTTTAATAAAAAAAATTAATATGAAATGTATTGTTATAGGTGATGACTTTCATTTTGGTTTTAATAGAAAAGGAAATTATATATTTTTACAAAAAATGGCAAAAAAATTTAAATTTAATATTATACAAATTACAACATATACTAATAACGGAGAACGAATAAGTAGTACTAAAATACGTAATTTATTATTACAAGATAAGATAGAAGAAGCACAGCTTTTATTAGGACATCCTTATAGGATTTCTGGTATTGTAGTGTCTAATAAAAAATTAGGTAGAATTATAGGTTATCCTACAGCTAATATAATTTTAAATAAAATAGTTTTACCAATTAGTGGTGTATATATTGTAAAAGTAAACAATATTTTTTTACATCCGGTATTTGGTGTAGCTAATATTAGTAATAAAGTAACAACATTTGGTTATAAACAGCAATTAGAGGTACATTTACTAGATATAGATATTAATCTATATGGTAAAATAATAGATGTTTATTTTATAAAAAAAATTCGTAAAGAAAAGAAATTTAGTTCAATAGAAAAATTAAAATGTCAAATATCTATTGATATAATAAAAGCACGTGATTTTATAAAAAATATTTAATTTTTTTAAGGAAAATAAAATAATAATGGCTGATTATAAAAGTACTATTAATTTACCAAAAACTAGTTTTACAATGAAAGCTAATTTAGTAAAGAAAGAACCAGAAATAATAAAAAAATGGTATAAGGAAAATTTATACAAAACTATTAGAAATATAAAAAAAAATAAAAAAATTTTTATATTACATGATGGACCACCATATGCTAATGGTCCCATACATATGGGACATGCAATAAACAAAATTTTAAAAGATATAATTATTAAATACAAAAATCTTGTTGGTTACGATGCACCATATATTCCAGGTTGGGATTGTCATGGATTACCAATAGAATTAAAAGTAGAACAATTATTAAAAAAAAATAATAAATATAAAAATGTTAATAAATTTAATGCATATTGTTATAAATATGCTATATCACAAGTTAAAAAACAAAAAGAAGAATTCATTAGATTAGGAATAATTGGTGATTGGAATAATTCTTATTTAACAATCCATAATAGTATTGAAGCAAATATTATAAAACTTTTCTCAAAAATTGTTGAAAATAATTATTTGTATAAAGGAAAAAGACCAGTTCATTGGTGTACTGAATGTTGTTCTACATTAGCAGAAGCAGAAATTAAATATAATTCACGTATTTCAGAATCTATATATGTAAAATTTAAAGTAATAAATATTAATATAGTAAGTCAACTATTAGACAATAAATATTATGATACGTATTCAACATTTTTATTAATTTGGACTACTAATCCATGGACTTTATTAGCTAATCAAGCAGTAGCTATCAATTGCAATTTACAATATGTTATTGTTAATATAAATAATCATATTAATATTATTATCGCAGAAAAATTATTATCTAAATTAATGTCAACTATGAATATTACCAATTATACGGTACTATGTTCTATTGATAGTAATCATCTACTAAAATTAAAATTACAACATCCATTTTTATCATTATTTGTATCAATAATTTTATCTAATCATGTTAAATGTGATATGGGTACAGGTTTAGTACATATTGCTCCTGGGCATGGTATGGATGATTATATTTTAGGAAAAAAATATAACTTAGAAATAATTAACATTGTTGATATGCGTGGACAATATTGCATAAAAAATATATTACCAGAACTTTATGGTTTACAATGGTTAATATTAAATAATAAAGTAATAAAATTATTAGTAAGATATAATAATTTATTTCATCAAGAAAACATAATACATAATTATCCTTATTGTTGGCGTCACAAAATACCAACTATATTTCGCACAACAGAACAATGGTTTATTAGTATGGATAAAAATTATTTACGCCAACAATTAATAAAACAAGCTAAACAAATTAAATGGATACCTAACTTTAATTTTAAAAATATTAGAGATATGATTATAAATAGACCAGATTGGTGTATTTCCAGACAAAGAACATGGGGTGTACCAATACCTTTATTTGTTCATAAAAAAACAGGTAATTTGCATCCAGATACAATATATTTAATACACCGTATTGTTAAATTAGTAGAAAAATATGGTATTAAAGTATGGTGGAATTTAGATACTAAATTTTTTTTAGGAAAAGATGCAAATATGTATAATAAAGTTAATGATATTTTAGATGTTTGGTTTGATTCTGGAGCAACTTTCTATTCAGTACTAAAATACAGAAAAGATTTTAGAGGACATAGTATTGCTAATCTTTATTTAGAAGGTTTAGATCAATGTAGAGGATGGTTTATGTCTTCATTAATATTATCAACTATTGTACAACAAAAATCATCATATCAAGAAGTACTAACACATGGTTTTGCTATTGATTATAGTGGTAATAAAATGTCTAAATCTGACGGTAATGTTATTAGTCCTAAAACAATAATAAATAAATTTGGTGCTGATGTATTAAGATTATGGATTGCCTCAACTAATTTTTCTAATGATATACACGTATCTTCAGAAATAATAAAGCAATCAGCTGATAATTATAGACGTATTCGTAATACAATACGTTTTTTATTGTCCAATTTAAATAAATTTAATCCAAAACTAAATATAGTTATGTATAATGATATGATCGCTATTGATAAATGGATAATAGGTCAAGCATATCAAACTCAAATTAGTATCATGTACGAATATAGTAAATATCGTTTTCATAATGTTATTAAACAAATACTATATTTTTGTTCTATAACAATGAGTTCATTATATTTAGAAATAATAAAAGATCGTCAGTACATAACAAAATATAATAGCATTCCTCATCGTAGTTGCCAAACAGCATTATTTCACATTAGCGAAGCTGTTGTTCGTTGGTTAGCTCCTATTATATCATTTACTGCTGAAGAAATTTGGCAATTTTTACCTGGTAGTAGATCTAATAGCATATTTACTGAAGAATTATATGATCAATTAACACCATTAAGTAATAGTGATATTCTAAATAATAGATTTTGGAAAAAAATAATATTAATTCGTAATGAAGTTAATAAAGTTATTGAACAAGCAAAAATTAATAAAATTATTAATGATTCTTTAGAGGCTAATATTATTTTATATGTTGAATCAAAATTATTACAAGAACTAAATAAACTAAACAATGAACTAAAATTTGTATTTATTGTATCTAAAATATTAGTTCTCCCTTATTATAAGGCTAATTATAATGCAATAAAATCAAAAAATATTGATAAATTAAAAATTAGTATTTTTAAATCTAGAGATAAAAAATGTCAAAGATGTTGGCATTATGATAATAGTGTTGGATTATCTATTAAGTATTCATCTATATGTAGTAGATGTATAACTAATATTATTGGAAATGGAGAAATAAGAAAATTTGTTTAATAAATGTGTAACAAATTATATTTATTAATGATTTATATATTATTATTTAGCATAGATATATTTAGTAAACAATATATGACTAATAATTTAAATAGACAAATCATTATTAATAATTATTTAAGTTTTACTTTAATTTTTAATAAGGGAATCATATTTGGGTTATTATCTAATAATATATTAGTTTTATACATATTACCAATATTAATTATTGGTATAATTCTATTTTTAATAATAGAGTTGTATTTTTTTAATAAAAATAAATTATTAGATATAGCTTATACACTAATTATTAGTGGTGCTTGTGGTAATTTTTATGATAGAATAAAGTATGGTGCTGTAGTAGATTTTATTAATATTAATATCTTAAATATAAATTTACCAATATTTAATATTGCTGATATTAATATATTTTTTGGTGTTATTTTAATTATAATTAATAATATTTATGTAAAATACAAAAATGTTAATAAATATTAATTACTAAATAATAATTGTTATGAATATTGTATTGGTGAAACCTAGAGGTTTTTGTGCTGGTGTTGTTAGAGCAATTAATATTGTTAATCGGATATTAAGTATATATAAATTACCAATTTATATGAATCATGAATTAGTACATAATAACTATGTAGTAAATTTTTTAAAAAAAAACGGTGTTATAGTTAGCAAAGATATCAATAATATTCCTAGAGGTTCTGTATTTGTTATTTCAGCTCATGGTGCTTCTAAAAATATAGTTAATGATGCTTATAAACGTAATTTAACTATATTTGATGCTACTTGCCCATTAGTTAAAAAAGTACATTATCAAGCTTCTTATGCTAATAAGAACAATATTGATACAATTATTATTGGTAATTCTCAACATCAGGAAGTACTAGGAACTATTGGACAATATAATAATGCTACCCCTTACGTAGTAGAATCATTGTATGATGCTAATCATATAAAAGTAAAAAATAGTAATAGATTATGTTTTTTAACACAGACTACATTATCAATATTTAAGACATATAAAATAATAAATGTACTAAAAAATAGATTTCCAAATATTTTAGAATTAGGAAAAAACAATATTTGTTACGCTACTAATAATAGACAACAAGCAGTATATAAATTAGCTAGAATTACTGATTTAGTTATTATATTTGGTTCTAATATATCATCTAATGCTAGTAAATTACTAGAAATAGCTAAAAAGTATAATAAAGCTTACATGATTGATAATTTTTCATATTTTAAAAAACAATGGTTAGATAATATTAACACAATTGGTATTACTTCAAGTGCATCAACTCCGGAATTGTTAATAAGACAATTTATTAAATATATTAAACAATATAGTAATATCACTGTTAAAGAAATAATCTTTAGTAAAGAAACATTATCATTCAGATTACCAAAATTACTTAAAATATAATTTGTTAATATTGTTTAATTAATTTAATTTATGATAAATAAAAATATAAGAATCGCAATAGCTGGAGCTAGTGGTCGTATGGGAAAAACTTTAATTGAGTTAATATTGCAAAATAATTACCAAGTAAAATTAGGAGCTGCTATTGTTAGTAATAAATCAAAATATAATAATATTGACGTAAGTAAATTAATTTGCCTATCTGCTCCAATAGGTATATTGACTACTAACAATATTAATTTAGTAAACAATAAATTTGATGTGTTAATAGATTTTACTAATCCTAATTCTAGTATAGAAAATATTAAAAAATGTTGTAAATATAATAAAAATATAGTAATTGGAACTACTGGCTTTAGTAAAGCACAAAAAAAAATTATAAAAAAAAAAGCAAAATAATTGGTATCGTACTATCTGAGAATTTTAGCACGGGAATTAATATAATAGTTAACAATTTATTTAAAGATATCACTAAAAAATTTAGTAATATTACTGATATCAACATTATTGATACACATCATCGTAATAAAAAACAAATACCTTCTGGTACAGCATCAATGTTAGCAAAGAATATTTTTAGTTTAATATCAAATAATAAAAATTTTAATGATATAAATGATATAAAAATAACTTCTATCAGATTGGGTAATGTTATTGGTAAACATAGTATTATATTTGTAAATAATTTAGAATGTATAGAAATTAAACACACAGTATATCATCGTAAATCTTTTGCTATTGGTGCTATTGAGGCAGCAAAATGGATTACAAATTATAAAACTGGTTTGTTTAATATAAATAATATTTTTTCTAATAATAATAATTTAAATGATTAGTATAATTGTAGCTATTGCTAAAAATTGGGTTATTGGAATTAATAATACTATTCCTTGGAATATACCACAAGATCGTTTGTGGTTTAAAAAACATACCTTACATAAAACAATTATTATGGGACGTAATACATATGAATCCATTGGTTATATATTACCATATAGACATAATATAATATTAACTAATACTATAAAAAATATTACTTCTAATAGAGAAGTAAGTATAGTAAATACAGTACAAAAAGTTTTATTATTAATAAATAATGATTATGAATATTTGGTAATAGGTGGCGCCCAAATATATAAATTATTTTTTGAATATACGAATAGATTATATATTACGTATATTGATTTACTAGTATATGGTAATATATTTTTCCCCACTTTTAATTTAAAAAATTGGAATCCAATTTTTACTAAGCATCAATGTTGTGATAAAGTAAATCTTTGTTTTAAGATTTTGGAAAGAAAATAAAAAATTTAATTTTTATATACATAATAATATTTTTTATTGTCCCAGCATAGTGCTGTTAATTTTTTTCCCCAACAACAACCAGTATCTATATTATAGATTTTATTTGGAGTATATTTACCAGTTAATGTTGCCCAATGACCAAAAATAATACTGTATTTATTTAGTATTTGCACTTTATTAAACCAAGGAATTAAATATGTAGGTTTATTTATTGGAGTACCTAAATATTTATCATCTAATTGATAATAATTGTAATAATAACGAATACGTGTAAAAACGTTAATGTTAAATTTAATACACTTTAATTTATGTAAAGTAAATAACTTAAGAAGTTCTTCACTTACAATATTTTTAAATAAAAAATAAAGAAAATGTTTATAGTAATTACTTTTCAAGAGAAATTCAATTTCTTTAGAATATTTAATAATTTTTTTAGTACTCCAGAATGGTAATATACCTGCATGAACAACAATAAATTTTTTTATTTTATCAATAAATAATATTGGTTGAAATTTCAGCCAATTTATTAATTCTTCTGCTTCAGATGAATAAAATATATTATTAGTAATAGAAAAAGTACTATTTTTCAATAAAATACCATTATATAATGCTAATAGATTTAATTCATGATTACCTAATACTATATTAGTATTTTTTAGTTTATAAACTAATTTTAGTACTTCCAATGATTTATTTCCTCTAAAAATTAAATCACCAGTTAGTAATAACTGATCATTATTATCATCATAATTAATAATATCTAATAATTTACATAATTCATCGTAGCAACCATGAATATCACCAATAAAATAAGTAGGCATAAATTTAAATATTAATTTTATTTGTTAAATAATAATATTGATCAATAGTTATTTCATCAGCTCTTAGTGATGGATCAATGTTGTATTTTACTAAATCTTTTACAGAAAATAGTTTTTTTAAACTATTTCTAATTTTTTTACGTCTTTGATTAAAAGCTAAATTTAGAATTAATATTAATTTATCTAAATTAATGCTTATTCTATTACGGGGTATAAATTTAATTACTGTTGAGTATACTTTTGGTATTGGATAAAATGATGTTGGAGATACAGTAATTAATGGTACTATATTGCAATAATACTGCATAATGACACTTAATTTACCATATTCTTTACTATGTGGTACGGCAATAATTCTATTAGCTAACTCTTTTTGTAGCATAAAGTGCATATCATGAATTACATCAATATACTTTAATACGTGAAAAATAATAGATATACAATTATTATATGGTAAATTACTAAATAATCTTAACTTTTGATTAATCTGTCTACTCAGTATAAAAAAATTAGTATTAATAACATTTTGACATATAATATTAATATTATTGTTACTAAATTTATTTGTTAGTTTTGTAGCTAAATCTATATCTATTTCAATTAAAAACAAATATTTTACTAAGTTTACTAATTTTTTTGTTATAGCTCCAGTTCCTGGACCGATCTCTACAATTGTTTGATTAATTTTTGGATGTATTAGATCAATAATATTTTTTATAATATTAGTATCTTTTAAAAATACTTGGCCAAATTTTCTTTTAAAAATTTTTTTATATAAGTTATTGTAATTCATAACCATATTTTAATTTCATTATATTAATAGTAGTATACAATACATTTTTTATGTTATTTGTATTAACTTTATTAGATCCAGCTATTTCTAATGCAGTACCATGACATACTGAAGTTCTAACAAAAGGTAATCCTAAAGTAACATTTACTATTTTATCAAAAAAACAATATTTTACTAATGGAAGTAATTGATCATGATACATAGTTAATATAACATCAGCATGATTTAAGTATTTACTTTGAAAAATTGTATCTGCTGGTAATGGTCCATGAATATTATAATTATTCTTTTTTAGAGAATTAATTAATGGGGTAATAATATTAATTTCTTCAGTTCCTAAAAATCCATTTTCTCCTGCATGGGGATTTAAACCGCAAACATAAATACATGGATTAGAAATTTTATAATCATATTTTAAGCAAGTATGTAGAATCATAATACTATTATATAGTAATTTTTTAGTAATTAATTTTGATACATAACTTAATGGTAGATGAGTTGTGGCTAAAGCAATACGTATATTTTTATACATAAACATCATTAAAACTGGTTTTTGACATAATTTTGATAAAAACTCAGTATGACCAGTAAAATTAATTCCACTATCATTAATAACTGCTTTATTTACTGGTCCTGTAATAAGAGCTGAAAAGTTATTTAATAAACAAAAATTACATGCTTCTTTTAAAGAATTAATAGTATATTCACTATTACTTATATCTAATTTACCAGTAATTACTTTATTTTTAGTATAAACTGGTAATACTAAAATTTCACCTTTAGATATATAATTTTTTCTTATATTAGGTGAATAATTGTATATTTTCAATGGTAATGACAACTCTTTTGATCTACTAATTAATAAATTAGGATCAGCACAAGCAATAATATTTACTGGCCATTTATATTGTGCTAAATGAACAATCAAATCTGATCCAACTCCTGAAGGTTCACCTGTAGTAATAATAATATTATAATTATTCATAGTTATTGATATTAGAATTGATATAAGATTGATTATATTGTTTGTTAATAAAAATTTTTATTACCTCTGAAAAGTAACGTTTTAAAATTATTAAATAACTATATTTTTTTAAAAAATCATTATGTTTATTATAAATATTTAATAATTGTATGATATACCAATTACACCCTATTTTAATAGGATTACTAATGTTATTAGTATCCATATTTAAAATTATTTTTTTTATTATTGGATGTATACGATCAATACTACTAAACCATATACCAGTATTGTAAAAATTATTATTACCTAATGTTAATCTATTAATAATACCGTTAAAATCAATAGTTTTATTAAAAATTTGTTTTTTAATTTTATTAAAATTATGTATTAATAAATTATTATCAAAATATTTTTGATTAATTATAATATATCTTATGATATATATTTTATTACTTATAGTATATTTATTTAACTTACAAATATCATTTACTTTAATAAAGTATATGCTATTTTTTGTACAAATTGGGCCAATTAATATATTTTTATAAATTTTTTTTATGTGTTGTTTTATTAATAATGGCATATTATTTATTAATTGCCAATTATTATTACTGTATTTTTTTATGCTAATTAATTTTTTATTTATTAAATATTTTAATTTATTTAAGTATAAACAATTATTACTATAATCAATAGAATTATTAATTATTTTTATTATTTTTATTTTATCACTAGATGTATATTTTGATAAATTAATTATAAAATAGCTTACCTTAACTCTAACTTTATAAAAATATTTATTTATTATTTGTTGTGATAAAACATTAATTTCTTGTATTGGAATTATTACATTTTGTATAATATAGTCATTTATCTGTTTGTTTAAAATTATTTGATAAACTTTATTTTTAATAAAATTAAATCTCATTTTTGGTGTAAAAAAACTTATATTATTTATATTTTTATCTTCAAGAACCATTTTTATTATATTTTCTATTTGTTTACTATTAGTAATATTTTTAGAAAAAATTATATTATTAATTACTAATGTATACATAATTCTATAATACATAATATAATAATCATAATTATTATAGGATATATATTTGTTATTTCTTAATACATATTGTAATTCATTATTAATATCACTATCTAAAATTAAATTATTATTTACAATAGTATTTATTCTGTCTAACATAATTGGTGCAGAATATATATAACTAGTTAATATTAAATTCATAAATATACTAATTAGTAAATACATAATTTTAATTATCTATTATGGATTAATTATTTATACTAATATTAAAAGAAAAATGGTTATTATTTTTTTTAATTAAATTATTAGATATTTTATTATATGTTAATTTATATTCATACTTAATAATAAAATTAAAATGACAATTTTCATATTTTATATTAAAAAATTGATTATCTATATTATTATTTTTTATATCGAAATTATTTTGACTATTAATAGTCCAATTATTATTAATAATCCAATCAAAATTTACTCCAATTTGATGTTTAATAACAGGAAATAATTTATCCAAATTTAAATATTTTAAGTTTAGATAGTAATAATTTATAGTTAAAAATCGTTTATTCGCAAATTTGTACTTAATTTTTGTATTATTAAATATAATATTATTTATATTTTTAATAAATTCTGTACTACTATCAATAAATAATTTATTCTTAAAATTTGTGATATTTTGATTAAACCAAATATTATTTATTATTTTATCGTATTTATCATAATTAAATGATATATAATGTATTTTACCTAATGAAAAATATAATTTTTCTAAGTTTTTATTAAAAATAAATGTTTTAAATCCCTCAAAAAGATAATGATTAGAGAATTTCTTTTTGTTAATATTACTAAAATAAACAAGATTTTTTTGATAAAAATTATCAAAATTAAAATTATTATTTAATATATTATATTGATATTCTATAGTTGGTTTAATGAGTTGTGTATAATTATTATTAATAAATAATTTCATTATTATATGCCAATTGATATTTATTTCTGGTATTATATTTGTGTACTTATTATCAAGTAAGTTATTAACTTTATTATAAAAATTTAAGCTAATATTTTTATTTTTATATATAGTATTTAAATTAAATAATAAATTTATTATTCCTAATTTAGTAGGAATTGAATAATTTAATTTAGGGATAGCATAAAAGTACCTTAATATATCATTATTAATGTTATATTTAGTAAATTGACCCAATATAGTAAAATCAATTAATTTATTATACAGATTGTATAGATTATTATAATAATAAAAATCAATAAATGAATTAGTATTATAGTTATTGTTTTTTATCAAAAATTTTTCATATAAAATATTACTATTAATATTTTTATTATTTACTAATAAATAATATTTTTTAATTATTTTATTATTGAAATAACTATTAATATTTAATGATTTTATAAAATCATAATTATTAGACTTATTATAGATAATATCTAATTGATAGTTGTTTTTTTTTAGTGTATTAAACCAATTTAATAACCATAAATTACTATTTACTTTTTTTTGATTAGGGATAAAAGAAAATTCTAATGATCCATAATAATTTTTATATAAATAATTAAACTTATTTTTTATACTAAAAATATTTTGCTTTATGTTAGGAATAATAATTATTTCATAAGAATGAAAATTACTAAATAGTCTATAAGGAATATCTAATTCTATTCCTTTATTATAACCAACTCTTGGTAGTAATATACCAAAATATGACAATTTATTATTATAAGTAAATGATAAATATGGACTATAAAATATAGGTATATTATTTAACTTAAGTTTAGCATGCCATATTTTGATAATATTATCATAATAATTATAAATTATTTTAGATCCATAAATAATTACATTATTACGATTTATAGAACATAGATATAATTTTCCATTGATTATAGATACACTATTAACATTATATATTGTATTATACAAATCGTAATTTTTTTTAATTTTTATTATATTATAACGACTATTAATATAAGTATTATAAACATCAAGATATAATTTTATTTTGTCTCCAATAATTTTATTTATTTTGTTAAAAAATACAACATGTCCAGTAGCTGTTACTTTTATTAAAAAACTTTTATTGTTTTTTAATTCTATATACTCTAAAATTATTTTATCTGAGCAAATAGTATTATTATCTTTCTGTAAAAGTACATGTCCTAATAAGATTATTAATTTATTGTGATAAATATTAATTATATCAGAATAAATATTAATAGATTTATTATTATAAATTTCTGCTTTTGTATATAGTGTATATGAAAATACAAGATATATTACAATTAATACTTTTAATATATAAAATAAAGTATTTTTCATAAATGACGTTAATTTTTTATTTTAGTGTTAAATTTTCTAATGTAGAATAGAATAAATTAAATTTTTTTAAAATAAAATATTATATTAATTCAATAAGATCTTTATAAGATATATAATTAGATTATGATTAATAATTATAAACATAATACAGTATTATTAAATGAAGCTGTTAATAGCTTACATATAAAACCTGATGGTATATATGTAGATGCTACTTTTGGTTCTGGAGGACATGCTAAATTAATATTATCTAAACTAAACAAAAATGGTAAATTAATAGTAATGGATCGTGATCCATTAGCTATAAAAGTTGCCTATAATATTTTAGATAATAGATGTTATATTATTTATGATAACTTTTCTAATATGATAAAATATATAAAAAAATTAAATTTATTAGGACATATTGATGGAATATTATTAGATTTAGGTATATCATCAATGCAATTAGATGATTCTAATAGAGGTTTTTCTTATATGAAGAATGGACCGTTAGACATGCGGATGAATAATACAATAGGTTATACTGCTGGATATTGGTTAAATCATGCTAAATATAATGATATTTATTCAGTATTACATAATTTAGGTGAAGAGCGTTATGCAAAATATATTAGTAAAAATATATGTAGATTTAAAAAATATAATAGTGTAACAAGCACTATGGATTTATCAAAAATTATTATTAAAAGTTATAAAAATATTAATACATATAGTAAAAAACATCCGGCAACTAAAAGTTTTCGTGCAATTCGCATGTTCATCAATAAAGAATTAGAAGAAATTAAGTTACTATTAAGTAGTATATCTCATATATTATCATTTAAAGGTATTTTATCTATTATTAGTTTCCATTCGTTAGAAGATAGAATAATAAAACATTTTATGTCACCAATTACTACTATTGATAGTGTAAATTCATTTAGTATAAATCAGCAATCTATCTTAAACATTAATAAAGATAAAAAATTTAAGTTTTTAAAAAAAATTAAACCATCACTAAATGAAATAAGTAATAATAGGCGATCACGTAGCGCTATTTTACGTATTGCTCAAAAAATATATTAATTTAATTAAATTAATATATAAAATATAAAATAGTATTATTTGACATAATTATAAATATTATATAATGAATTGTAGTTTATATAGTTTAATTTTTCCATGGATTAAAGATATTATTATATTAGATAATAATTATGATTTATCTAAATATAATATTACCGATATTACATTACATAGTGATCTAGTGATTAATGGTAGTTTGTTTATTGCTATCAGCGGTCATAATACTCATGGTTTTAATTATATAGCAATTGCTATAAAAAATGGGGCACAAGCAGTAATTGTTGAATTTAATAGTAATTATATTAATAGTTTAAAATATTACACTAATATCCCAATTATTTTATTTAAAAATTTAAAATTAAGATTATCAGCATTAGCTGGAAGATTTTTTAATCACCCATCAAAGAAAATTAAATTAGTTGGTGTTACTGGTACTAATGGTAAAACTACTATTACTAATTTAGTATCACAATGGGTATATCTATTAGGAGAAAATAGTGCAATTATGAGCACTATTGGTAATGGTATAATTAAAAATAATTATTTATTACCAACATATAATACTACAGTATCGCCAATAGATATTCAAAGACAATTGTTAAATTTTGTTTTGAATAGAGTAAAATTTGTGACATTAGAAATTTCTTCTCACGGAATTATACAAAATAGAATAGATGATTTACATTTTAATGCTGCGATACTTAGTAATATTAGTCATGATCATTTGGATTATCATGGTAGTATGAAACAATATATTCTTAGTAAATGGCAATTATTTAATAAATTCAATATAAATCATAACATTATAAATATTGATGACTCTATTGGAGCAATTTGGGCAAAAAAAATACCTAATGTTTCAGTAGTATCAATAAATAAAAAATTATCCAATTATTATGATAATTATTGGCTATATGCTGATGATATATCATATACTATTAATAATACTAATATTAAATTTTGTTCTTTTTGGGGTAATGGTAGTATTAATACTAAATTAATAGGTGAATTTAATGCTACAAATGTATTATTAGCATTAATTACTCTATTATCATTAAACTATCCATTATCAGAATTAATAACTACTGCTAAATATTTAAAACCAATAGTTGGTAGAATGGAAATTATAAATTTAGTAAATCATCCAATAGTAATTATTGATTATGCTCATAATCCTGAAGCACTTAAAAAATTATTATTAGTTAGTAGAAATTATTGTAGTAACAGATTATGGTGTGTATTTGGCTGTGGTGGTGAAAGAGATAAACAAAAAAGAGCAATAATGGGTTATATTGCTAATAATTATGCTGATATAAGTATTATTACTAGTGATAACCCTCGTAATGAGTCATTGTTATCAATAATTAATGATATAAAATCTGGTATGAATAATATTAAAAAAATAACTAAAATTATTTTTGATCGTAGTCAAGCAATTAATTATGCTATAAATAACGCTAATAGGAAAGATGTAATCGTTATTGCTGGAAAAGGTCACGAAAATTATCAAATTATTAAAAATAATTATTTTTATTATTCTGACAAACTTGTAGTCAATAATTTATTAAAAACATAAAATGTTATCAATTACTTTATCCAAAATTGCGTCAATAATTAATGCTAAATTAATTAATAATGTTAATAATGATATGATATTTACAATTAGTCTTGATTCAAGAACAATTACAAAAAATAAAAAATGTTTATTTATTGCTTTAAAAGGTAAGAATTTTGATTCTCATAATTTTATATTAGAAGCAATTCATAATGGTGCAATAGCTATTTTAGTTTGTTATGAATATAAAATCAATGTTCCTCAATTAATAGTTTCTAATACTAAAATAGCATTAGGAAAATTAAGTTTATGGGTTAGACAACAATATTCAGTAAAAGCGTTAACTATTACCGGTTCTTCTGGTAAAACATCAGTAAAAGAAATTACTACTAGCATTTTAAAGCAATGTGGTCGTGTATTATGTAATTTTGGTAATCAAAATAATGATATTGGAGTACCAATAACTTTATTAAAATTAACTTCAAAACATAATTTTATTGTTATTGAATTAGGTGCTAATAAATTCAATGATATTATGTGGACTAATAGTTTAGTAAAACCAGAAATAGTATTAATTAATAATATTTCTTTTGCTCATCTAAAAGGATTTAAAGATATTTATGGAGTATCAAAAGCTAAAAGTGAAATATTTTTAGAAAAATCAGTACGTCATTGTGTTATTAATCTTAATAGTAATGATATCCAAAATTGGAAAATATTTTTCTATGACAAAAAAATTTGGTATTTTTCTCTATATAAGAATAATTTAGCACATTTTTTTGTTATCAATAAAATTAACATTAATAATAATATTGATTACTATTTATATACACCAATTGGTAAATGCAAACTAACTATACCAATATTTGGTATATACAATATTTCTAATATTATAGCAGCTAGTTCCCTAGCTATTTTAGCTGGTGCACCACTATCGGCTGTAATTCAAGGTATATCACAATTATTACCAATTAATAGTAGATTATATCCTATTTTTTTAAGTAAAAATAAATTACTAATTGATGATAGTTATAACGCTAATGTTAGTTCTACTATATTAGCTGCTAGAACTTTGTCTAAATTTAATGGTTACAAAATTATGATTATTAGCGATATATTAGAACTAGGAAATAAAAGTATATTATATCATAATTTTATTGGTAAAATAATAAAAAATTTTAAAATTAATGAAATCTTAACAATAGGTAAATTAAGTTATTTTTTAGGTAAAAACATTAATCACAATAAACATTTCTTTGATTTAATTGATTTAATTAAATATACAAAGAAACTAATATTGTATCATAATAGTATAATTGTATTAATTAAAGGGTCACACAATACTTTAGCTAATCATATAGTAAATATACTTATTAATAATATACTATGTTAGTAAAATTAATTAATTATTATTGTTATCACATTAATACATTAAATATATACATATTATGTATTATTTTATTAACTACATTTATTATTACTATATTTATTGGATATATAATTTTTCCTATTTTAGTTAATTTAAACTGTAGACAAATAGAAAGATATTACTATCCTAAATCTCATAAAAAAAAAAATAATACCCCAACCATGGGTGGTATTATTATAAATATAACAATTATATTATCTATATTCTTATGGGTAGATTATAATAATATATTTATACAATACATAATGTTTTTACTTATTGGTTATAGTTTTATAGGATTTATAGATGACTATTATAAAATTCGTTGTAATAATATACAAGGATTAAGTGCTATTAAAAAATATTTATGGCAATCAGTATTATCAATAGTAGTTATTATTTGTATTTTAATTAATAATATTATAAGTTATAAAATATTAATTATTATTCCTTTTATTGGAAATATTAAAATTTGTTCTTATTTAATATTTATAATATTATCTTATTTGATAATAGTTGGAACTAGTAATGCTGTTAATCTTACTGATGGATTAGATGGATTAGCAATTGTACCAATAATATTTACCAGTACTGGATTATTAATTTTATCATTTATTACTAGCAGTATAAAATTTAGTAAATATTTTAATATTAATTATATTAATTTATCTAGTGAGTTAGTAGTATTATGCACAATAATAGTTGGAGTTAGTTTAGGATTTTTATGGTTCAATTGTTATCCAGCAAAGTTATTTATGGGTGATGTTGGATCATTACCATTAGGTGGTGTTATAGGATTAATATCTATATTAATACACCAAGAAAGTTTATTATTAATTATGGGTGGATTTTTTTTCGTGGAAACTATGTCAGTTATAATACAAGTTATATTTTTTAAAATATTTAGAAAAAGAATTTTTCTTATGGCACCGATTCATCATCATTTTGAATTAAAAGGTTATAAAGAACAATTAATTGTAGTACGCGTATGGATAATTTGTTTTGTATTATTAATATTATCTTTAATGCAATTAAAATATTATAACAATGATTAATTATAAAAATAAGAATATAGTTATTATTGGTTTAGGTATTACTGGAATATCATGCGTTAAATTTTTTCTTAAAAAAGGAGTTATCCCGAAAGTTATTGATACACGTAAATATTTATATAAATCAATACCTAGTTATATTCCATGTCATTTAGGGTCAATAAATAAGTTATGGTTATTTTCTGCTGAACTAATTGTTATTAGTCCTGGATTAAAATTAAAATATTCATTATTACTAAAATTAATTAGTTTAAATATTAAAATAGTTAGCGATATTGAATTATTTATTAATGAGGTTAATAAACCAATAATAGCTATTACTGGTTCTAATGGAAAAAGTACAGTTACTACTTTAGTAGGTAAAATTATACAAGCTAATGGATTATTGGTTGGTATTGGTGGTAATATTGGTATACCAGTATTATCATTACTTGATAAGTATTATCATATATACGTAATAGAATTATCTAGTTTTCAACTAGAATTTACTTATAGTTTAAATGCAATTATTGCCGTTATAACTAATATTAGTGAAGATCATATGGATCGTTATCCGTTAAAATTAATTGAATATAGTTCAATTAAATATAAAATATATTACAATGCTAAATATTGCATTATTAATAATAAATATTACAATGAATTATTAAAATATAATAATAATTATCATATAACGTTTGGTAAATTAGGGAATTATAAAATAGATTCATATAATAATACTAATTGGATAGTAGTAAATAATAATTTATTATTATCATGTGATAAATTAAAAGTTAAAGGAATACATAATTATTATAATATTCTAATTGCATTAGCTATAGCAGATATTTTAAATATTTCTCGTAACATCAGTATTAATACGTTATGTTCTTTTCGGGGATTAGAACATAGATTTCAAATAATTCATGAACGTAATGATGTTAAATGGATTAATGATTCAAAATCTACTAATGTTGGTAGTACAAAAGCTGCTTTAAAAAGTATTATTATTAAGAATAAGTTACACTTAATTCTTGGAGGAGATAGTAAATTAGCTAATTTTTCTCCATTATTACCGTGGCTAAATCATAGTAATATATTAGTCTATTGTTTTGGTAAGGATAAATATAAAATAGCATCACTATGTAATACAGTAATATTAGCCAATACATTAAATCAATTAATGCATATTATTGTTTCTAATGTTAAAAGGCATGACATAGTACTGTTATCTCCAGCATGTGCTAGTACAGATCAATTTAAATCATTTATCGAAAGAGGGGTACTATTTACTAATTTAGCAAAAACTTTGTATTAAAATTTATTTATTTAAAATACTAATTAAATTTAGTATATTAGTAATTTATTAAAAATTTAATCATTTGTTACCACTATTAATAAATAATTAATATTACCATTAATAATTATAAAACATATAAATAATAACTTCATATATATGCTTAATAAAAATAAACATTTAGTTATAGCAACTGGCGGTACTGGTGGTCATATTTTTCCTGGTATAGTAATTTCACAATATTTTAAGTCAATTGGTTGGCGAGTAAGTTGGATTGGTTGTTTAAATAGAATGGAAAAAATTATTGTTCCAAAATTTGGTATTAACATTAAATTTATAGAAATAAATAATTTTTATTTAAAAAACATATATATACAAAAAATATTACTTGCTTTAGATATATTTAAAGCAGTAAAAAACACGAGAAATATTTTATATTATTGGAAACCAAATATTGTATTATGTATGGGTAATTATATTTCCATCCCTACAGCAATTGCCGCAAAAATTATGAATATTCCTATCATTATACATGAACAAAATGCTGTAGTTGGAAAAGCTAATAAGTTAATTAGTATTTTTGCAAAAAAATGTACTCAAGCATTTCCGAATACTATTAAAAATGCCACTATAGTTGGTAATCCGATAAGATCAGAGATATTAAATATTCCTAAACCAATAATTAGGTTAAAAAATAGAACTGGTATAATAAGAGTTTTAGTACTTGGTGGTAGTCAAGGAGCTAGTATTCTTAATAAAGTTATACCTATAGTAACAAAGGTATTAAAAGAAAAAATTATTGTATGGCATCAAGTAGGTTATGGATATTATAATTTAGTAAAACATACCTGCAATATATTAAATATAAACAATATAAAAATAACTGAATTTATAACTAATATAGCTTTAGCATATTCATGGGCTGATATTGTTATATGTAGATCTGGTGCATTAACTATTAGTGAATTAGCAGTAGTTGGATTACCATCTATATTAATACCATATATGCATAAAGATCAACAACAATATTTTAATGCAACTTTATTAAGTAAGGTTAGTGCTGCAATTATTGTCAAACAAATAGATTTTACTCCAGATAAAATAATTAATATTTTACTAAATATTAATAGACAAAAATTATTTACTATGGCTTGTTGTGCACAAACTATAGCAACATATAATGCTACACAATGTATAGTAAAAGAAATAAATAATATAATTAAATATTAACTTATGATAAATTTATCTTATATTAAAAATATTCACTTGATAGGAATTGGTGGTGTTGGAATGAGCGGTATTGCAAAAATTTTAACCCTAAAAGGTTATAATATTAGTGGTTCCGACATATCTTCTAATATTATTACTAAACAACTAATATCATTAGGGATAAATATAACTTTCTATCACCATGAAAATAATATTAACAATGCTAATTTAGTGGTATTCTCCAATGCTATTAATGATAATAATCCAGAAATATTAGCTGCTAAAAAATTAAATATTCCTATTATTAGTAGAGTTAAAATATTATCATTATTAATGAAAAATTATTATAATATTATTATTTCTGGAACTCATGGTAAAACTACTACTACTGCTCTAATATATAATATATTTAAAAATAGTGGTTTATATCCTACTGTAGTAAATGGTGGATTAACTGCATCATCAAAAATATATTCATATTTAGGTAACAGTAAATATTTTATTGCTGAGTCTGATGAAAGTAGTAAATCATTTATAAATTTAGATCCTACAGTTAGTGTAATTACTAATATTGATAATGATCATTTGCGTACTTATGGTAATTTAAATTGTTTAAAACAAACATTTATTAATTTTTTAAATAAAGTTCCAATAAATAGTTACATAGTATTATGTATAGATAGTTTACCAGTAAGAGAAATATATTTTAGTATTAAAAAAAATATTATTACTTATGGTTTTAATAGAAAAGCAGATTTTTATATTACAAATTATCGTCAGAATAAAATATATACATCTTTTATTATTAAGCAAAAAAATGGTATTGATATAAATATATCAACAATAATTCCTGGTTATCATAATGCATTAAATATAACAGCAGCAATTATAGTTGCTCTAAAAGAAAAAATTAAGACATCTAAAATAATTAAAGCTATTTCAGAATTTAGTGGAGTAAAAAGACGTTTTTCTATTCTAGGAAAATATAATATTAATTATATGAATAAGAAAATAAAAAAAATTATACTAATAGATGATTATGGTCACCATCCTACTGAACTAAAAACAACCATAAATACTATTCGTATTGGTTGGCCCAATAGAAGAATTATCATGATATTTCAACCTCATAGATTTACAAGAACATATGATTTATATAATAGTTTTATTCGTGTGCTATCTAGCATTAATATAACACTAATACTGACGATATATTCAGCTGGTGAGAAACCAATTAAAAATTTTAGTAGTAAATTGTTATGTTCATCTTTAAATCAATATAATAAAACTCGTTCCATATTAGTACTAAATATTAATAAATTAATTTCTATACTAATGTCAATTATTCAAAATAATGATATTATCGTAACTCAGGGAGCTGGTACAATTAGTAATATTGCTACTTATATAAATAAGTATATGATAATTAATCAAATTAATAATTATAATAATTCTAAAATTAACTAGAATTTATTAAACAAAATTTTGCAAATTAAATATTTTAGTATATAAATAAGTAACTAAAATAAATTTTTAATAGTATAGTCTAAACTTAAGTAAGTTTATAAAATAACAAGTTATATTAATAATAAGCTAATTATTTAAATATCTAATTTTATATTTATTAATTGTATAAATAATTATGTTTGTAGTTGATATAGCAAATATATTTTTGCATGGTTAAACAACGTACTATAAAAGATATTATAAAAATTACTGGTATTGGTTTACATACTGGAAAAAAAGTTAATATGGTACTAAAACCATTATCGGAAAATTCTGGTATTATTTATCGTAGAGTTGATTTAGCTCCACCAGTAGATTTTATTATTGATATCAATACTATATGTGATAATAAATTATGTACTTGCTTAGTTAATCATAATAATATTCGTATTTTTACTATAGAACATTTACATGCAACATTATCTGGTTTAGGTATCGATAATATACTAATAGAAGTTGATGCACCGGAAATCCCTATTATGGATGGTAGTGCTTATTGTTTTATTTACTTAATACTTAGGGTTGGTATTTGTGAGTTAAATGCATACAAAAAATTTTTTCGTATAAAAAAATCTGTACGTATTCAAGAATATGATAAATGGGTTGAATTATTACCATTTAATGGATTTAAGTTAAGTTTTTTTATTGATTTTAATCATCCAATGATTAATTTTGATAAACAATATTATAATTTAAATTTTTCTGCCATTTCATTTATTAAAAATATTGGTCCAGCTAGAACTTTTGGTTTTATAAAAGATATTAAATATTTACATAAACATGGTTTAGCTTTAGGTGGTAGTATTGATTGTGTAATTGTAATTGATAATAATAAAATCTTAAATAAAGATGGATTAAGATTTAATAATGAATTTGTACGTCATAAATTATTAGATGCAATAGGTGATTTATTTTTATATGGTTATAATATTATTGGTGAATTTAATGCTTTTAAAGCTGGGCATGCTATAAATAATAAATTACTAAGAACAATAACATCTAATCCAGATAGTTGGGAACTAATAACATTTAATAGTGATCAAGAATCACCCATAAAATTTAATATACCAAATAGTATTATTAATAATAGATTTTCTAGATAAAATTCTATTTATAATTTATAATACATTAGATTTAGTAACATAATATTAGCTAATTTCTTTAAAGAATTTTTGCATTTTCCATGACTAGTATTTACTAATGTATTAATTGTATTAATACTTTTATTAGTAAATGTAATTTTTGTTACCTTATTATAGGACATATTAATATTATTTATTAATAAATTAGGACTAATTTTAATTATTATATTAGATAAATTAGGTAGAATATTTGAACGTAATTTTACCATTAATTCAGTATGTAAATTATCTAAATAAAGTTTCCAACTTACATCACTAACACCTATTATTAACGAATTATTACGAAAATTTATTACTTGACAATATGGATGTAATTTTTTGGGTATTAATTTATATAGCAAATTATTAATTTTAATTAATAATATAATTTTTTCTTTAAAAGAAAGTGATACGTTACGGTATCCTAATGATGTATTATAACTTAAAAAGTTAATAATATAAGGTTTTTCTAACATGCTAATTACTTTATCTATTAAATATTAATTATTATAATATATAATTCATAAATGAACATTACTTAATTTTATAAGTATTTATTTCTTTTAATAAAATTATTGTTACAATAGTAATTATTACTACTATTTTAATATAACTTAGTTTATCATATAATATATAATTAAATGATTATAAAGTTTCTCACCAAAATTTTTAGTAATCGTAATACTAGAATAATACGTAATATACATAAAATTGTTGATATTATTAATAATTTAGAACCAAAAATGTCAAATATGACCGATCAACAATTATCTAATAAAACAAATGAATTCCGTGATAAATTAACTAATGGAGTTAATATAGATAATTTATTACCAGAAGCATTTGCTGTAGTCCGAGAAGCTAGTAAACGAGTATTTGGTATGCGGCATTTTGATGTACAAATAATAGGTGGTATTATATTGCACTATCGTTGTATTGCAGAAATGCGTACTGGCGAAGGTAAAACATTAACAGCTACTTTGCCAGCATATCTAAATGCTCTAACTGGATATGGTGTACATATAGTAACAGTAAATGATTATTTGGCTCAAAGAGATGCAGAACAAAATAAACCATTATTTGAATTTCTTGGATTAACTGTTGGTATAAATTTACAAGGATTATCTATTCGCCAAAAGCAATATGCTTATAATGCCGATATTACTTATGGTACTAATAATGAGTATGGTTTTGATTATTTACGAGATAATATGATACTTAATAAATCAGATAAAGTACAAAGAACTTTATATTTTGCACTACTTGATGAAGTAGATTCTATTCTTATTGATGAAGCTCGTACTCCGTTAATTATTTCTGGTACATCTAAAGATAATACTTTTTTATACAAAAAGATAAATAAGTTAATATCAATTCTTAAATATCAAGAAAAGGAAGATTCCTATAAATTCTGTGGTGACGGACATTATACTATAGATAAAAAAACTAAACAAGTATATCTAACAGAAAGAGGATTAATTTTAATTGAAAAATTATTAGTACAATTTAATATGTTAGACTCTAAAGAATCATTATACTGTATAAATAATATTATGCTTATGCATCACGTAATTGTTGCATTAAGAGCTCATAATTTATTTAATAAAAATGTAGATTATATTGTTAAAAATGGTAAAGTTATTATAGTTGATGAACATACTGGACGTATTATACCAGATAGAAGATGGTCAGATGGTTTACATCAAGCTATAGAAGCTAAAGAAAATTTAAAAATTCAAAATGAAAATCAAACTTTAGCCTCTATTACATTTCAAAATTATTTTCGTCTGTATTATAAATTATCAGGAATGACTGGTACTGCTAGTACAGAAGCTACAGAATTTAAATCAATTTATAAATTAGACACGGTAACTATACCAACTAATAAACCAATGATACGTAATGATTTACCGGATTTAGTATATATAACTGAAGATGATAAAATTAATGCTATTATTAACGATATTAGGTCTTGTATTAAACGACAACAACCAGTTTTAGTGGGTACTATCTCTATTGAAAAATCAGAATTAATTTCAAGAAGATTAAAAAAGCTTGGTATTAGTCATAAGGTATTAAATGCTAAACATCATGCTATGGAAGCTGATATTATTGCTCAAGCAGGCACACCTGGAGCAGTAACCATTGCAACTAATATGGCTGGTAGAGGTACTGATATAAAATTAGGTGGTGTTTGGCAAGAAAAATTATCTAAACCACATAAATTTAATAAAACATTATTAAAAAATAGTTGGAAACAACGTCAAGCAATAGTTTTAGCCGCTGGTGGATTACATATTATTGGTACAGAAAGACATGAATCTAGACGAATAGATAATCAACTTCGGGGTCGATCAGGAAGACAAGGTGATGTAGGATCATCTCGTTTTTATTTATCTATGGAAGATTCTCTTATGCGTATATTTGCTTCTGATCGTATAACAAATATAATGCGTAAATTAAGTATACATAATCATAATGCTATTGAGCATCCTTGGGTCACTAAAGCAATAGCTAATGCACAACGTAAAGTTGAGAATTATAATTTTGATGTACGTAAACAATTATTAGAATATGATAATGTAATTAATGAACAACGTTGTGCAATTTATAAAAGAAGAAGTGAATTACTCAATTCTAATGACATTAGTGCGATTATTATAAATATACGTCAAGATGTATTAAAATATCTTATATTTAGCAATATACCTATTTGTGTATTAAAAAAAAAATTAATGAACGATTTTTCTCTCTGTATGTCAAAAAATTTAATTAATACTAATAAAACGGTATTATATAATATGTTGTTAGAACAACAAATATTACAATTTAATAATAAAGAATCTATTGTTGGTAGTAAAACAATGAGAAAATTTGAAAAACATACAATGTTACAAGTATTAGATGATTTATGGAAAGAACATTTATCTGCTATGGAATATTTAAGACAAGGTATTCACTTACGTGGTTATGCACAAAAAGATCCAAAACAAGAATATCAAAAAGAATCCTATACAATGTTTACTAATATGTTAAATTTATTAAAATATGAAGTAATTAGTATACTTAGTAATGTTTCAATTGATGAATTAAAAATAAATAATTAAACAAAAATATTGAAATTATTTTTTATATATGTATTAGTTGCTAATAATAAATAATATTGATGTAGCACAATAATATTACTATCATCTACTAATGAATTATTATCAATAATAACATCAGCATAATTTAATTTAATTTTAGTTTTAATTTGAGTATTTAATATATTATTAATTTGCTGATAATTTATATCTTCTCTACTTAATATACGTTTTACTTTATTTTCATATCTGGTATTAATAACTGTTATATTATGTACATAATGATGTAAATTACATTCTATTAATAATGGTATTACTAATATAACATAAGAATTAATAATATTATGTAATATAATATTAATACGTTTTATAATCATAGGATGCAATAATTTATTTAACCATATTCTTTCATTATTATCATTAAATATTATATATTTTAGTGCATTACGATTAATTACATTATTAGTATTTTTAATTCTTTTACCAAAATAATTTATAATACTACTGCTTATATTTTTGTTAAAATTAATTAATTCTTTAGCAATAATATCTGCATCTATTATTGGTACGTTAAATTTTTTAAATAAATTAGTAATTGTTGTTTTACCACTACCAATATTACCAGTAACTGCAATAATATATGTCATAATAAAATATATTATATTATAATAATAGATAATAATATATTTTAATTATTAATTTATAAATATTTAAATTATTTGCTAATTATAGTAATTTAATTATTAAATAATGTTTTATATATTTTAATAATTTAAATAAACTAAACAGTATTTAATATTTCATAAATTAAGGAATATTAATGTCAAATTTGATTAATGATGATATAGATATAATAGAAACTGATGAATGGATTCAATCTATTGAATCAGTAATTCATTATGATGGTATAGGAAGAGCAAAGTATTTATTAAAACAAATGTTACAATATCTAAATAAATATGATTCTTCCAATTTAGAAGATTATATAAATACAATTCATTATTGTAATGAACCTAAATATCCTGGTAATCTAGAAATAGAAAATCGTATTAATGCTGTAATTAGATGGAATGCTATTATGATTGTACTTAATGCTTACAATAAAAATTTAGATTTAGGTGGTCATATATCATCATTCCAATCAATTAGCACAATATATGAAGTATGTTTTAATCATTTTTTTCGTGCTAGAAATAATTTTGATGGTGGAGATTTAATATATTTTCAAGGACATAGCGCGCCGGGAATTTATGCACGTGCTTTTTTAGAAGGAAGGTTAACTAAAAAACAAATAGATAATTTTCGACAAGAAATTGATGGATATGGATTACCTTCTTATCCACATCCTAAATTAATGCCAGATTTTTGGCAATTTCCTACAGTATCTATGGGATTAGGGGCAATTAATGGTATTTACCAAGCTAAATTTCTTAAATATTTACAAAATAGATCAATTAAAGATACTAGTAAACAAACTGTGTATGTATTTTTAGGTGATGGAGAAATGGATGAACCAGAATCCAAAGGCGCTATTAATATAGCAGTTAGAGAAAAATTAGATAATTTAATTTTCATTATTAATTGTAATTTACAAAGATTAGATGGTCCAGTAATTGGTAATGGAAAAATTATCAATGAGTTATCTAATATATTTACTGGAGCTGGTTGGGAAGTCATTAAAGTAATTTGGGGTAGTAATTGGGATACATTACTTAGTAGAGATTATACTGGAAAACTAATTCAATTAATGAATGAAACGTTAGATGGTGATTATCAAACATTAAGATCAAAAGATGGAGCTTATATAAGAAAATATTTTTTTGGTAAATATCCAGAAACGAAATTATTAGTAAAAAATATGACTGATAATGAAATTTGGCAATTAATTAGAGGAGGACATGATACAAAAAAAATTTATGCAGCTCTATCCTTAGCTAAAAATATTACTGATAAACCTGTAGTAATTTTATTACATACTATTAAAGGTTATGAACTTGGTCAACCAATTGAAAGTGCTAATATTGCTCATCAAGTAAAATACATTGATTCACAATCATTAGATAATATTAAAAAAAAGTTAAATTTAAATGATTTAATTATTAATAGTACAGATTCGTTACCTTATATTAAGTTTAGTAAAAACTCTATTGAGTATCGTTATTTACATAATAAACGTAAAAATTTATATGGTTATTTACCATCTAGGTTGAAAAATTTTACTGAACCGTTAATTTTACCAACATTAAATGACTTTCATCAATTATTAATAGAACAGACAACAAAATTATCTACTACTACTGCTTTTGTAAAAATACTTGATATTTTATTAAAAAATAAAGCTATAGGTAATAGAATCGTACCAATAATTGCTGATGAAGCACGTACTTTTGGTATGGAAAGTTTATTCAAAAAAGTTGGAATATATAATTCACAAGGACAAAAATATACAGCACAAGATAAAGATTATATAACTACCTATCATGAACATAAAAATGGACAAATTATACAAGAAGGTATTAGTGAATTAGGAGCAGCATCTTCATGGTTAGCAGCTGCTACTTCATATAGCAATAATAATTTACCTATGATTCCATTTTATATTTATTATTCTATTTTTGGTTTTCAACGAATTGGTGATTTATGTTGGGCTGCTGGTGATCAACAAGCAAGAGGTTTTTTAATTGGTGGTGTATCTGGGAAAACAACATTAAATGGTGAAGGTTTACAACATGCAGATGGCCATAGTCATGTACAGTCTTTAATAATACCAAATTGTTTATCTTATGATCCAGCATATTCTTATGAATTAGCAGTAATTATTCATAATGGATTAATTAGAATGTACGGTAAAAAACAAGAAAATATTTACTATTATATAACAATTTTAAATGAAGATTATATAATGCCTAATATTCCAGACGGAATAGAATATAATATATGTAAAGGTATTTATAAATTAGAAACATTAGATAGTAACAATAATATTGGCGCAATACAATTAATGGGTTCTGGAGCATTATTAAGATATGTGCGTAAAGCAGCGAAGATTTTGTCACAAGATTATAATATTAGTGTTGACGTATACAGTGTAACTTCGTTTACCGAATTAGCTAGAGATGGCCAAGATTGTTGTAGATGGAATAAATTACATCCTAAAGAAAAACCAAAAATTCCATTTTTAAATAAGATAATAAATAGTAATCCAGTAGTTATAGTTACTGATTACATGAAAATTTTAGCTGAACAAATACGTCAATTTATCCCCAATAAACATGTTTGTATACTTGGTACTGATGGTTTTGGTCGTTCTGACAGTAGAAAAAAATTACGTGATTATTTTGAAATAGATACTAGTTACATAATAGTGTCAGCATTATATGAATTAGCTTTATGTAATATTGTTACTATGAATATGGTACAACAAGCTATAGATAAATTTAGTATTAATGTAAATAAAATTAATCCCCGTTTAGTATAAGTTAATTAAAATATTTAATAAATTATTATGAATTTAGAAATTAGATTACCAAATGTAGGTATGGACAGAGTGGAAGTTATTGAATTATTAGTGAAAGTTGGAGATTACGTAAGTATTGATCAAACACTACTAATAGTAGAAGTTGGTAAAGCTATGGTAGAAGTACCATCACAAGCCAGTGGCTTCATACAAGATATAAAAGTTAAAGTAAATGATAAAATTAGTACCAATTGTTTATTAATGTTAGTAAAAACTGATAATAATGTAGTAACTGCTAATAATAATATGATAAAGAATTATATTTATGCTAGTCCAATAATAAGAAGATTAGCATATAAACTAAATATTAATTTAAAAAATGTTGTCGGTACTGGACGAAACGGAAGAATTTTAAGATGTGATATTGATAAATTTATACAACAAACGAATAATAAATCTCATGATGTACCAGAATTTGTAGTACAGCAATATAGTGAATATGGTGATGTAGAATTAATTAAGTTAAAAAATGATAGAGTTTCTACAATTAAACAACTAAATGATAGTTGGAAAAATATTCCTCATGTTACTCAATTTGATGAAGTTGATATTAGTAATATTGAAGAATTTCGTAAAAATTATAATAATAAATTAACTAGTCAAAATATACCAATTAAAATTACTTTATTAACTATTTTTACTAAAATCATTTCAGTTGCGTTACAAGAATTTCCTTATTTTAATAGTGTTTTAATTAATAATAAGGAACTTTTACTAAAAAAATATATCAATATAGGTATAGTTGTAGCAACTAATACTGGATTAATAGTACCAGTATTACATAATGTAGATAATAAGAATATTTTAACTATATCATACGAGTTAGATACATTATTAGTAAAAATTAGAAATAATAAATTAAAATTATCTAATGTAAAGGGTAGTAATTTTACTATTTCTAATTTAGGTAATAATAGTAGTACTACTATGTTTACTCCGTTAGTTAACTTCCCAGAAGTAGCTATACTTGGATTATCTAAGGCTCGTATTATGCCTATTTGGAATGGTAGTAATTTTGTACCAAAGTTAATGTTACCATTATCATTATCATATGATCACCGTATTATAAATGGACTTGATGGTGTAAATTTTATTAATTTTATAAAAGAATTAGTGTTAGATGTACGTAATTTAGTTACTTAATAAGTAAAATATAATATAATATAAGTTTTATATGGGAAATTAAATGTCTAATAAAATTAGTGTTGATGTTATTATATTAGGTGCTGGACCTGGTGGCTATTCAGCTGCTATTAGGTGTTCTTATTTCAATTTAAAAACATTATTAGTTGATAAATATCATGCTATTGGTGGTACATGTTTACATTTTGGTTGTATTCCATCAAAAACATTACTAAATATAGTTAAATCAATAAAAGAATTTAATACATTTAATAGATATGGTATTTTTTCTGGTAGTTTAAAAGTAAATATAGAACAATTACTTTTTTGGAAAAATAATTTAATTAATAAATTATCTAATAATTTATTAAATATTATGAAAATAAATAATATTGATATTATTTATGGTGTAGGTAGATTTATTGATAGTAATAATATAATTATTGAAGATCAACAACATAATGAAATATTAGTTAATTTTAAACATGCAATAATTGCTACCGGATCTATCCCAAATAATTTGTTAAATATCAAATTTGATAAAAAATATATTTGGGATTCTGCTACAGCATTAAATATACCATGTATACCAAACAAATTACTAATTATAGGTGGTGGAGTTATTGGTTTAGAATTAGCTAATATTTATAATATCTTAGGATCAACAGTAGACATAGTAGAAGTTTCTGATCAAATTATATCAAACTTAGATAAAGATATAGTTGATAAATTAATGCATCAAATGGAAAGTAACACACTAATTTTTAAATTAAATACTAAGATATCTTATATAGAAATAAAAAATTCTAAAGTAATGGTACAAATAGATAATAAAGAATTAAATAATAACATTAATTATTATGATAATATTATTGTAGCTATTGGTAGAAAACCGAATATTGATTATCTTCAACTTGAAAAAATTGGAATAGAAACTGATAATAATTATATTAAAGTAAATAATCAAATGCAAACTAATATTAATCATATTTATGCTATCGGAGATGTAATTGGAACTCCTATGTTAGCACATAAAAGTATACATAATGGTTATATCGCAGCAGAAGTAATAGCTGGAAAAAAACATTTCTTTGATCAAAAAGTTATTCCTTTAGTAATATATACTAATCCGGAGCTTTGTTGGGTTGGCTGTACCATTAAACAAGCAAAACATTTGAATTTAAATTTTAAGGTAATAGATTTTAATTGGACTAATTTAGGTAAAGCCGTAGTTACTAATAATCATACTGGTTTCACTAGATTAATTTTTAATAAAGATAATAATTGTTTAATTGGTGGAGGTGTATTTGGAGTAAATAGTAGTGAAATTCTCGGAGAATTAAGTCTAGCAATTGAGATGTCTTGTGAAGCAGAAGATATTACTTTAACTAGTCATGCTCATCCAACTTTATATGAGTCAATACAGTTGGCTGCGGAAATTTATACAACTAATTTTTTGTAAATTATTTTATTTAAAAATTTTTACTTTTATATTATCAATTAATCTTATTTTACCTAACCACACCGTTGATAAGATTATTACATTTATACTACTATTAGTAATATATGTTAAGTATTTAGAATCTAAAACATATAATGAGTCTACTATAAATCCAATTTTTTCTAATTGATTTGTTGCAATTTCAATTAAATTAACTACACAATGGATATTGTGTCTTAATTTATCTGCCATATCTTTTAGTATAAGATAAAATTTATGAGCTATTTTATATTCATCTTTACTTAATAAAGTATTACGTGAACTATATGCTAAACCACTAATTTCTCGAATAATTGGTATACTAACTATTCTTATATTGTAATGCATATCATATACCATATTTTTAATTATTACTAACTGTTGAAAATCTTTTTCTCCAAAAAAAGCTAAATTTGGTTGTATTAAATTAAATAATTTACTAACAATGGTAGTAACTCCTTTATAATGATTTAAACGTTTACTGCCTTCTAAAATTTCAGATAAATTTGGTACATACATACAAGTATAATTATTAATTCCATTAGGATACATTGTTGATACTGATGGTATAAATACTATATCAACATTATGTAACATTAATTTTTTACAATCTAATTTAATAGAACGAGGATAATTATTAAAATCATGTGATTGATCAAACTGAGTAGGATTAATAAATATACTAACTATACAAATAGTATTCATTAATTTTGCCTTTTTTACTAAGGCAAGATGACCATCATGAATATTACCCATAGTTGGTACCAGTGATATAATACAGTTATTATCTCTAAAAGTTTTTATTATTTGTTTTAAATTATTAATTGATCTAACAATTTTCATATTTTAAAAAATTAATTTTTATTTATTGGGAAAACACCAGATTCAACTTCCTTAATATAATTGCTAATAGCAATACTAATATAATTATTTAAATAATTTTTAGCAAATACAGGGATATTGTTATTGATACCTAACATATCTTGTAGCACTAATATTTGTCCATCAGTATGTACACCAGCACCTATACCAACAACTGGAATTTTTAGTTTTTCAGTAATTTTTTTAGCTAATAACTCTGGTATATGTTCTAATAACAACATAACTACCCCTGATTCCTCTAAAGATATAGCATAATTTAATAATCTATTTGCATCATTTTTATGAATACCTTGAATCTTGTATCCTCCTAAAAAATTTACATATTGTGGAGTTAAACCAATATGTCCACATATTGGAACAGAATATTTGGTTAAATAATTGACAATATCTAACGACCATTGATTAATAACTTCTAATTTTATTATGTTAGCTCCAACTCTCATTAATTTAATAGAATTATTTAATGCTTGTTCATTATTATTGTAACTCATAAAAGGTAAATCAGCTAATAATAAACAATTTGGAGCACCGTTTTTTACACAACGAACATGATATATTATATCATTTATAGTAACAGATAAAGTGGAATTATAACCTTGTATAACCATTCCCAAAGAATCACCAACTAACATAACGTTAATTCCCTGATTATACAATAATTTAGCAAAGGTCGCGTCATAAACAGTAAGTACCGCAAATTTTTGTTTATTTTTTTTTATTTTTTTTAGATGATTAATAGTATACATATATTGTTTCCTGAATTTAACTAATATTTTTAATAATTAATTATTATATTTTTTTAAAAATAAAACTCTTTTTTTAGATAAGAACTTAATATTATCTTTAATTATTAATCCTGTTGGTAATTTTATACTATTATCTAATTCTATCATTGGATAAACGACAAATTCACGATTTAACATATCATAATGTGGAATTGTTAATTTTGACGTATTTAGTATATAATTACCGAATAATAATATGTCTATATCTATAGTTCTAGATGACCAACGTAAACAATTATATTGACGTCCTTGAGAATACTCAATAATTTTTATAAAATTAAATAAACTATCTAATGATAACATAGTATTTAAAATAACTACTAAATTAACATAATTTGGTTGATTATAATTATTTAATGGTATACTTTCATAGTAAGAAGAATACTTTATTACTTTTGTATAAGGTAAATATTTTAATTTACTTATGGCTGAATTAATTTGATTTATAGGACAATTTAAATTACTTCCTAAAGACAACCAAACATTATTTATTTGATTTAAAATCATAGTAATTATTATTTAAATTATCGATTATTAATTTGCTTTGCCTTTAATTCAGCTAATGTTTTACAATCAATACATAAATTAGTTATTGGATTTGCCTCTAAACGTTTTATACCAATTTCTATACCACAATAATCACAAAATCCAAAATTATTTTCTTCTAACCTTTTAATAGTTCTTTGTATACTCATAATAATTTTTCTTTCTCTATTACAATGATGTAACATTAAACTAAATTCTTCTTCTTGTGTTGCTCTATCTACAATATCTGGAAAATTAACAGATTTTTTTACTAAATTAGTATAATTTAAGTTATTTGTAATATGTTTATACCAAGCAAATAAAATAGTCTTAAAATGCATAATCTGATTTTTATTCATATATTTTTCATTAGATTTTGCATTATATGGTTTTACTCCAGCAATATTTAAAATACTTAATGATGAAGATTTAAAATTATTTTTATTCATATTATCCCTTAAATTATAAATTAAAATAGTTAATTAATAAATTTATGTTAATTTACGAGTAATAGTATTACTATATTACTATAACTAGTATTATGTAAAAATAGTTTATAATTTATATTATAAATTAATATTATAAAATAATTAGATTTTAAATTTTTAAATCTGTTTTATCTTAAATAAGATTTTATGTAAATATAATTAATGATCAAAATTATTGTAAATTATTATTAATAATGTTATTAATTAATATTTATAAAATTTAATTAAGCAATTAATTATTGAAATTACTAAAATTTTAACAATAAAAAAGAAATATATTAATTTGTCTAGTTACGATTACTTAAATCAAAAGTCTAAAAATAGTATATTGCTAAAATTATTAAAAATATCATTTATTTTTTTAATATTAGTATTGTTATACTTTTTTTATTTAAGTATTGTAATTAAAAATAGAATTTCTGGTAAAATATGGAAATTACCAACTATAGTTTATAGTAAAACTACTTATTTAATGCCTGGTATGTGTATTAATAAAAATAAAGTTGTTAATATATTAGAAAGTGTATACTATCGTAGAGTAAAATATATTACTGGCCCAGGAGAATTTTCTGTACATAACAATAATATAGAATTAATACGTAGAACATTTGATTTACCAGAAGGAACAGTAGATAATGTACACGTACTAATATATTTTAGTAATGGTACAATATCTAATATAAAAAATGTTAATAGTAAACATAATTTTGGTTTTTTACAATTAGATCCTAAATTAATTACTATAATTCAATCACCATATAGTGAACAAAGATTATTTATTACTAAAAATAATTTTCCTAAATTACTAATTAAAATATTATTAACTATCGAAGATAAAAATTTTTATTACCATAATGGTATTAGTTTTCATTCTATTTGTAGAGCAATATTAACTAATTTAGTAGCTAAAAAAGCTATACAAGGTGGTAGTACTATTACCCAACAACTAGTAAAAAATCTATTTTTAGATAATAAACGTTCATTGTGGCGTAAATTTAACGAAATTTGTATGGCACTAATATTAGATTATTATTATAGTAAAGATTATATTTTAGAATTATATCTAAATGAAGTATATTTAGGACAAAGCGGTGATGATCAAATTAGAGGATTTCCATTAGCTAGTTTATATTATTTTAATAGACCAATAAATGAATTAAGTATTGATCAACAAGCTATGTTAGTTGGTATGGTAAAAGGAGCATCATTATATAATCCATGGCATAATCCTAATTTAACTTTAGAAAGACGTAATTTAATACTAAAATTAATTAGTAAACAACATATATTAGATAAAGAATTATGTGATTTGTTAATGTCACGTCCGTTAGGTATTAACCGTTATGATAATATTGCAGCAAATAAGCCTGCTTTTACTCAATTAATTAGAGAAGAAATACAAAATAAATTACATAATAAGATATATAATTTATCTGGAGTAAAAATATTTACTACGTTAGATCCTGTATCACAGAATGCTGCTGAACATGCCATAAAATATGGTATTAATAATTTAAAATTAAACCATAATTTAAATCTAGAAGCAGCTATGGTTGTTGTAGATAGATTTAGTGGTGAGATTAGAGCAATTGTTGGAGGATCTAATCCTGAATTTGCCGGATTTAATAGAGCGATGCAAGCTAGAAGATTAATTGGCTCATTAATTAAACCAGCTATTTATCTAACAGCATTAAGTAATCCAAATAAATATAATTTAAGTACTTTAATTGATGATCAACCCCTAACAATTAAGCAAAATAACGGTTATTTATGGTCACCAAAAAATTATGATAGACGATTTCGTGGTCATGTTATGTTAATAGACGCATTAATACAATCTTTAAATATACCTACAGTTAATTTAGGTATGAAATTAGGACTAAACAAAATTATATCTACATTAATTACACTAGGAGTACCATATAATAGTATTAATTATCCAATATTTCCAGCTATGTTATTAGGAGCAATTAATTTAACTCCAATTGAAGTTGCTCAATTATTTCAAACTATAGCTAGTGGAGGTAATTATACCATGTTATCTGTTGTTCGAACTATATTGTCTAATGATGGTAGTATTATATATAATAGCTTACCTAAATCTGAACGTGTTGTATCTTCTCAAGCTACTTATTTAACATTATATGCTATGCAACAATCAGTAATAAGAGGTACATCTAGTGTATTATTTTCTAAGTTTTCTTCATATAATTTAGCGGCAAAAACCGGTACTTCTAATGATTTAAGAGATAGTTGGTTTGTTGGTATAGATGGTAAAGAAGTATCAGTGATTTGGATAGGACGAGATGATAATAAATCTACAACACTAACTGGTTCAAGTGGAGCATTAACATTATATCAATATTATTTAGAAAAACAATTTCCTACAATATTAAATCTTGTTGTGCCAAAAGGAATTAATTATATATCAGTTAGTTGTAATAATAGTTTATTTTGTGATAAACAACATACTTATAAAATACCTATATGGGTAAAAAATAATGATTTTATTTCATAAATTAAATAGGAATTATAATGAGAAATTTATTATTAACAAAAATTAATGTTACTAGTTCAGCAATAAAAAAAATTAAATCTATACTAAATTATAAAAATAATATTGGTTATAATTTTAGAGTATTTGTAACTCATGGAGGTTGTAGTGGACTTAAATATGATTTTACTTTAGATAAAAATATTAATGATAATGATCATATATTAAAACAATCTAATATTTTAATTTTGATAGATAATAATAGTTTAAATTATTTAAGTGGTGGATTAATAGATTATGTAGAAAATGTTAATAAATCTTATTTCTTTATTAGCAATATAAGATATAATAATAAATGTAATTGTGGTATGTCATTTAGTTAGAATAAATAAACATATATCTATCGCTATTATTATTTTATAAGTTTAATAAAATATTCTTAGTTAGAAGAAATAGATTATCCATATTTTTTATAGTACACTTAAATTCTATATTAGCCTTATTATTAGCATAATCTGAAACTTGTTTAATAGAAATAAATGGTACATTAAATCTATAACATACTTGAGCAATTGCAGTAGATTCCATATCAACTACAAGTGCTTTAGGAAAATTACTAAGTATATTATTTAAAATATTAATATCATTAACAAAGTTATCACCGCTTACTACTAAACCAAAAAAAATATTTTTTTCTTTTTTATTAGATAATTTTACTATAGATAGAATTCTTTCAGGAGTATTAAACATTAATGGATGCTTTGGTATTTGTCCAACTTCATAACCAAATGCTGTTACATCCACATCATAATAACATGTGGATTGAGAAATAACCAAACTATATTTTTTTATGTAAGTTACTAAACTACCAGCTAATCCAATATTTATTACTAAATTTGGTGAAAAATAACTTATTAAAATAGTAGTTCCTAAAGATGCAGATACCTTACCTATACCAGTCTTAATTATTACTACCTTAGTAGTATTAATATTACCATAATATATTACGCATCCACCAATAATTCTCTTATTGATATTAGTTAACTGTTGACGTAATAATATTATTTCCTCTTTTATAGCTCCTATAACACCAACTATCATACAAATTTTAAATTTATTATCTAATTTTATCAAATTATGATATTATAATTAGATTATATCTTATAATGAAGATAAACATTATAAATATTTTTAGTGAAAATTTTTAATTTATTTATTATAAATATAAATTAATTTTTAACTAAAAATTAATAAATACTAATTTTAGTATTAACTAAAAAATGTAATTTTTTAATATTTTTATTTATTCTTTTAAATTAGAGCTAAATATTATTACATGTTAAATAAAAAAATATTTCCTGATATTATTGCAATAGTAGCAGCAGCTGGTATTGGTAAAAGAATGAATATTAATATTCCAAAACAATATTTAACTATTGCTAATAAAACAGTATTAGAGCATGTTATTGATAAGTTATTATTAGTACAGTGCATAAAAAATATAATAATAGTAATTAATTCCAATGATTATTATTTTAATAAATTATCACTATCAAAAAATAATAAATTAACTATTATTCACGGAGGTATATCTAGATTTTACTCAGTTATTAATGCTTTAAGATATATTAATTATACTAAATGGGTTCTTATTCACGATGCTGTTCGTCCTTGTTTACATCAAGATGATTTATATAAATTATTATTAATTACTAATTATTCAACTATAGGAGGTATTTTAGCAACCCCGGTGATTAATACCATAAAAGTAGTGAATACTAATAATAATATAAAGTTAGCTAATAATACATTAAATCGTAGTAGATTATGGCAAGCATTAACCCCACAAATATTTAATTTTGAATTACTAAAATATTGTTTTGAGCAAATATTAAAAAAAAATATATTAATTACTGATGAATCTAGTGCACTAGAATATTTTGGTTATAAACCAATTATTGTTCACGGTAGATCAGATAATATTAAAATAACTAGTAAAAGTGATATTACTTTTATTAATAATTACTTTAGTAAATTTAAATATTACTAATATGCGTATTGGTTATGGTTTTGATATTCACAAATTTGATAATTATGGCAATTTAATATTGGGTGGAGTAAAAATACCAATGTTTAGTAAATTACTTGCCCACTCTGATGGTGATGTATTATTACATGCTATAATAGATGCTTTATTAGGAGCTGCTAATATGAATGATATTGGTACTTTATTTCCTAATAATAATAAATTCAAAAATATAAATAGTCGAATTATGTTAATAAATGCTTGGAAATTAATAACAAATAAAAATAAATATACTATTAATAATATAGATACTACTATTATTGCACAAAAACCAAAATTGTCTAAATTTTTTTATAAAATGCGGATAAATATTTCTAAAGATCTTAATTGTTCAATAAATAATATTAATCTTAAAGCGACTACAACAAATGGAGTGCCATTTATTAATAATATTAATGCTATAGCATGTGTAGCTATAGTATTATTACTATAATATAAAGATTACTATGAAGATAAATAATATATGAATTAAATACTTTACAGTATTTATAATAATTGAATAGATTTCTAAATTATTATTTAACTATTAAAAAATAGTTTATTAAATTAATAATATTAGAATTAATTAATATTGCTAAATAGTATTTATTTTTTAATATTAAAAATCATTAATGTTGTTAGTAGTAAATTTATAATTATTTAAGGAATATAATGATTACTGATGATAATAAAAAAAAAGCATTAGCAATAGCTTTAACACAAATAGAAAAACAGTTTGGTAAAGGATCTATTATGCGTTTAGGCGAAGATCGATCAATGGATATTGAAACAATTTCAACTGGTTCAATATCACTAGATGTTGCATTAGGTGGTGGTTTACCAATGGGAAGAATTATAGAAATTTATGGTCCAGAGTCATCTGGTAAAACTACTTTAACTTTACAAATAATTTCTTCAGCACAAAACAATAATAAGATATGTGCTTTCATAGATGCTGAGCATGCACTAGATCCAATATATGCAAAAAAATTAGGTGTTGATATAGATAATCTGTTATGTTCTCAACCAGATACTGGTGAACAAGCATTGGAAATATGTGATGCTTTAGTAAAATCAGGAGCTGTTGATGTTATTGTAATTGATTCAGTAGCAGCATTAGCACCAAAAGCAGAAATAGATGGAGAAATAGGTGATGCGCATATAGGATTAGCTGCTCGTATGATGAGTCAAGCTATGAGAAAGTTAGCTAGTAATTTAAAACATGCAAATACATTACTAATTTTTACTAATCAAATTCGTATGAAAATAGGAGCTATGTTTGGAAATACAGAAACTACTGCCGGTGGTAATGCGTTAAAATTTTATGCCTCTGTCCGTTTGGATATTAGACGTATAGGTCCAGTAAAAGATGGTGAATTAGTGATTGGTAATGAAACACGTATTAAGGTAGTAAAAAATAAAATAGCAGCACCTTTTAAACAAGCTGAATTTCAAATTCTTTATGGAGCTGGTATTAATAAATTAGGAGAATTAATTGATTTTGGTTTAAAATATAAAATAATAGAAAAACTTGGTACTTGGTATCGTTATAATGGTAATAATATTGGTCAAGGAAAATTAAATGCATGTAAATTTTTAAAAGAAAATCATAATATATTAGTTCAGTTAGATAAAGAATTACGTAACATATTATTAAGTAAATGTGAATTAGAAACAATTAAAAATAATAGTGATACAAATGAAAATTTAACCTAATTGGTATAGTTAATGTACAAATCTTTTTTAGAAATTCGTCAAATATTTTTAGATTATTTTGTAAGTAAAAATCATCAGTTAATTAATAGTAGTTCATTAGTGCCAAAAAATGATTCAACACTAATGTTTACTAATGCTGGAATGAATCAATTTAAAAATATTTTTCTTGGTATTGAACAACCAAAACATATCAATGTTGTTACTGCACAAAGATGCGTAAGAGCTGGTGGTAAACATAATGATTTAAATAATATTGGTTATACTAAACAACATCATACATTTTTTGAAATGTTAGGTAATTTTAGTTTTGGTGGATATTATAAGTTAGAAGCTATCTATTTTGCTTGGCAGCTATTAACTGATAATAAATTATTTGCAATACCAAAAAATAAATTATTAGTAACAGTTAATATACATGATACTTTCACAATAAATTATTGGTTAAAATTAGGATTATCTAATAATCAATTAATATTAGTAGGTAGTAAGAGACAAAAAATTTACTACTCTAATAATTTTTGGTATATGGGTGAATTTGGCCCATGTGGTCCATGTACAGAAATTTTTTATTATTTAGGTAATGAAAATATTAATAATTACTTAAAAATATTTAATAGTAAAGAAAATAATGAAAATTTTTTAGAATTATGGAATTTAGTATTTATACAATTTAATAAACAAGAAAATGATATTTTTCTACCATTAAATATTAATTCTGTTGACACAGGTATGGGTTTAGAACGTATAACTTCAGTATTACAAAATGTTAATTCTTGTTATGAGATTGATTTATTTAAATTATTAATAACTATTATTATAAAAAAATTAAAAATTAAAAACTTTTATAATTCAGCACTATATATAATTGCTGATCACATACGTACTTGTGTATTCATTATAAGTGATGGTGTATTTCCTAGTAATAATGGTAGAGGTTATGTTTTAAGGAAAATCATACGTCGCGCAATAAACTATGGAAGAAAATTAGGTATTAATTATTTATTTTTATATAAGTTAGTAATTCCATTAATTAAAATTATGAGAGTAAAAACAGATAATTTTATTGTTTCATTAAAAAATATCATGTATGTTCTTAAACAAGAAGAACAACAATATAATAATACTATAAACAAAGGTAAAAAAATAATAAATAAGATAATATCTAAATTAGATAATAACATACTTAGTGGTAAAATAATATTTTATTTGTATGATACTTACGGTATTTCTTTAGATGTAATTAAAAATATATGTAGTAGTAGTAATATTAAAATAGATGAATTAGCATTTAAGAAAGAAGTAAAAAAAAGAAAAAAATTAATATTAAATAAGAATAAATTAAACATCAATACGTTATTAAATAATTATAAAAAAACTAAATTTATTGGTTATGATCATATAGAATCTTTAAGTATTGTACAAGGAATAATATATAATTATCAAAATATTAACGAAATATGCCACAACAACAATAATAATAAAATATATATTATTCTTAATCAAACACCATTTTATGGTGAATCTGGTGGTCAAGTTGGTGATCAGGGAAAAATATTATCAATTAATGTTATGGTAAATATTATTAATACAAAAAAATATGGTGATATATTTGTTCACGAAGGTATTATAGAATATGGTGAATTAAAAATTGGTATGGAAGTAACAACATTAGTTAATTATGTAAGACGTAATTTAATTAGTATAAATCATACTGCTACCCATATGTTACATGCTGCTTTAAAAAAAATTAATAATATATATATCAAACAGTATGGTTCATATATTGATGAGTATCATTTACGTTTTGACGTAATTAGTAATACATCATTAAAGAATTATATACCAGAAATAGAAAATACTATTAATCAACAAATTAAAATTAATTTACCCGTTACAACTTATATTAATGAATTTGAATACAAAAAAACTAATATAATTTTATTAAAAAATATTAATAATAAAGATATTAATAATTTAAGAAGTATTAAAATTGGTAATATATCTTATGAAAATTGTGGTGGCACACATGTTAAATTTACTAAAGATATTAATTTATTTTGTATTATAAATGAATTAGGTATTGCTAAAGGTGTAAGACGTTTAGAAGCAATTACTAATGAAGTCGCATTTAATTTTTTAAGAGAACAAAAAAGTACTATATCAAAAATTTCTAAATTAATTAAATCTAATACAAAATCAGTATTTAAACAAATATCAATATTAGTAAATAATTATAGAATCTTAAAACAAAATATCACAAATTTAGAAAAACAATATATTATTAGTCAAGTAAAAATTTTACGTTATAAAATTAAATATAATTTAAATAATAGTCATATTTTAGTGAAACAGATTAATTGTAATAATATTAGTATATTAATTAATATTGTAAAATTATTAAAAAAACATTTAAATTCATTAATTATTGTGTTATTTACTAAATTGGATAATATTATTTATTTAGTAATTGGTATAACCAATAATATAATTAAATATGTACAAGCAAATAATATTATTAAATATTTGGTTGATAATATTGGTGGTAAAGGTGGCGGTACCCCAAGTATATCTCAAATAGTAATTCATAATATTGATTTGTTACCCAATATTATAAATACTATACGTATACTATTATCTGATAAAAAAATAATATACTAATAATACATTTATATTATTATGTTAGTTTATGTTGATAATTTTAAATAATGTTTAAATATTTGAAGGATATAATAAAGTAATGCTTATTTTAACTCGTCGGGTTGGTGAAACTTTAATTATAAATGATAATATTACAGTTACTGTTTTAAATATTAAAGGTAATCAAATTCGTATTGGTATAAATGCGCCTAAAGAAATATCTATACATCGCAAAGAAGTATATCAACGTCTTAAGACAAAAAATAAATTATTATAAACTTAACAATAATTTAATAATTATTTGTAATACATTTATATTATATAAAAACCTAATTAGGTGAGGTGGCCGAGAGGATTAAGGCACTCCCCTGCTAAGGGAGTATACAGTTAATCTGTATCGAGGGTTCGAATCCCTCCCTCATCGATTTACTTTATTTTGCATCCGTAGCTCAGTTGGATAGAGTACCCGGCTACGAACCGGGAGGTCGGGGGTTCGAATCCTCCCGGATGTAAATTAATTAGTAAGTAAGCAAATTAGCTTTAATATGTTAAAAATTTTTATGTTTTAAAGAATTTAAAATTATTGATATAACTAAAGTACTAAACTAAGATTTTTATCAATAAATATCAATAATAATATTATTAGTATTTAATTATTTTATTAATTTAATTTTAGTTATTTTGTAAATGAATTACTATTTATAATTTATTACTTAGCTTAAGTTATATACTTATGATAATTATATAAATTATGTTATTAAGTGATAATGTATCATAGTTTTAATTTATTTATTGTATTAATAATATTAAATTATTAGAATAACCTAATACAGTTAAATAATAATTCTAATAAAATATGAAATTAGTAAAAACTATTATTTATATAATAGTTAAAGTATATTATTATGATACTTTACTATTACTAAATATGTTATAATTTTATTATTAAATTTTTGTATAGTAATATGATTGATTAAAAATATAGATAAGTAGTAATATTTAATAATTATTTAATAATTTTTTATTTTTAATCTTTTTTTAAAAGTAAAAATATTTAAATTTATTATCATAAATGTAATTTTATTTTTTTATTACTTTATATAATATATTTAGAATTAATAAGTAATGTTAATCTATAAAAATTTTTAGTAATATAAATTCATTATTACTTTAATAAGTTAAAAATATATTAATAAAAAGCTATAGATACGCTATATCTAGATTATAAAAATAAGATATGTAATTATTTACAATAGATATTAACATACTATAAATAAACAATAAATCATATTCTTTTTTTCCTTAATTATACCTAATTAGGTATATTAAATAATTAATTAAATTTTTAATAGAAAATTAATTTAAATTAAGTTAGATTAGTGTAGTTATTTATATTAATAAACAAATATTATTTTTAGATATATTTTAATTTATTGTGTTTTTTATAATTATCAAAATTAATGAAGATAAATATTATTTTGTATTAATGTAAATTAAAAATTTCTTAAGAAGGAAAAAATTTAAAGTTTATTAATTACTTAATATATTTTAATAAAAATATACAAAACTAATTATAATTAACTTTGATAGGCTATTATCTAATTTAATAATAATTAAAATATTGTATTTTTTAATTTAATTAAATAAACAAATATGATCACTAATTAATTTTTAACTAACTATATTAAAATAATTATTCTACCTTAGTAAGTAAAATTAAGTAGATTTATATTATCTAATAACAATATAAAAATATTTTTATTTGATTTAAAAATTTGTGTCTTTAAATGTAATCTTTTTGTAAGAAAATCTATAATAACAGAATTTATTTACTAAATTTATATATTATACTAATAAATAATATTACTTATACTGTTAATATTTTTCTTATTATTTACAATAAAATTAAGATTTTACATCTACTCTACTAATTAATAATATTATATTAATAAATTTAATATAATTTAAATTTAAGATTATAAATAAATATTAATATAAATATTATACTACTCATATTTTTATATGCAGTAAAAATCATTACTAAAAATATCTTAAAAAGATATTGATGTTAATTATAATTATATATTACTATGATTAAACTATTATGCTTTAGTTTAAATTAATTTACTATATTTTTAATATAAAAGTTAGTTAATAATTTTGTATTAATTAGACTTTAAAAGTTTTATCTAAAATTTATTAAAATACCATAATTTTTTATACACAAAAATAAATTATAATTAAGATATTATGTCCAAGATAAATATTGTTCTTAACTATGCATATAGTATTAAAGAAAAAATAGCTACACTACAGTCAAGAACTAATTTCTTTCATAAAGAAAAAAAGTTAAATAAAATTGGTAAAGAATTAAATTTAGTAAATAAATTTACTAATAGTAATTTACTAATTAAATTAAAAAAACAATATAATACATTATATTACGATACTAATATAATTAGTAATTTTGTTAATCAATTAAATGATATTATAGAACTAATAAAATTATTTTCTAATCAATATAATAATAAAATAATTAATGAAATAAAAAATGAGTTAAATATTATCGATAATCAATTGAATATACTTGAATTTAATCAAATATTTTCTGGTAAATACGACTATGCTAATTGTTATGTTGATATACAAGCAGGATCAGGAGGTGTAGAAGCTCAAGATTGGGCTAATATATTACTTAAAATGTATTTACGTTGGTCGGAATTACATAAATTTAAAACTAATATTATTTATGAAATATTAGGAGAGAAACAAGGTATTAAATCAGTTACTATTAAAATAATTGGTAGATATGCATATGGATGGTTACGTACTGAAACAGGAGTACATCGTTTAATTAGACAAAATCCAATTAGTTCTAATAAACGAAGACATACTTCGTTTAGTTCATTATTTGTATATCCTGATATTCATACTAATACTAATATAATATTAAATAAGTCTGATTTAAAAATTGATGTTTATCGTTCCTCTGGATCAGGTGGACAACATGTAAACAAGACAGAGTCAGCAGTACGTATTACACATCTACCAACAAAAATTGTTACACAATGCCAAAATAGCAGATCACAACATAAAAATAAGTTACAAGCATTAAAACAATTAAAAATAAAACTTTGTCAATTAGAAATTAAAAAACAATACATAGAACAACAATATTTAGAAAATAATAAAGCAAAAATTAATTGGGGTAATCATATTCGTTCTTATATTATAGATAATTCTTTAATTAAAGATATTCGTACTGGTATAGAGACACGTAATGTACAATCTGTATTAAATGGAAATTTAGATAAATTTATTAAAGCTAGTCTTAAAGCAGGTTTATAATATGAAAGAATTAGAATATTTAGTTCGTAAAAATAAATTAAATAATTTAAGAAATAAATATAAAGTAGTATTTCCAAATAATTTTAAACATAATACATATTCAATTGTTTTACATAAACATTACTTTAATAAAACTCGTAGTGAATTAGAAAAACTTAACATTAACGTAAAAATTACTGGTAGGATTATAAATAAACGTGTTATGGGCAAAGCATCATTTATTGTTATTAAAGATACTAAGGGAAAAATACAAATTTATGTAGCTTACAATAATATATCAAATGAGCAATATAAATTATTTAAAGATTTAGATTTAGGAGATATTATTGGTGCGGAAGGTATTTTATTTAAAACTAATAGTGGAGAATTATCAATAAAATGTAAAAGTATTATTTTACTAACTAAAGCAATAAGACCATTACCAAATAAATTTCATGGTTTATCTAGTCAAGATAAATGTTATCGCCAACGATATTTAGAACTTATTACTAATGACAAAGTTTATAAATTATTTCATACTAGATCATTAATAATAACAAAAATTCGTGATTTTATGATAAAACGTGATTTCATTGAAGTAGAAACTCCAATTATGCAAGTTAATGCTGGTGGAGCGATTGCAAAACCATTTATTACATATCATAATAAATTACACACTAAAATGTATTTACGTATTGCTCCTGAATTATATTTAAAACAATTAATAATTGGAGGTTTTGAGAAAATATTTGAAATTGGTAAAAATTTTCGAAATGAAGGATTATCCCCATATCATAATCCAGAATTCACAATGTTAGAATTATATATAGCTTACGCAGATTATAACGATTTAATTTTATTATTAGAAGAGTTAATACGTACGTTGGCTATTGCTATTATAGGTGACCAAAAATTATTATTAAATCAAGAATATATTGATATTAGTAAACCATTTACTAGAATGTCTATGAAGAAAGCAATTTGTTATTACCAAAATATTGATATACATGATTTAGAAGATTTTTATCTAATTACTAAATTAGCTAAATCAATTAATATTAAGATACATAAAAATTGGAGTATAGGACATATTCAGTCAGAGATTTTTGATAAAATAGTTATTCATAATTTAATTAAACCAACATTTATTACCGATTATCCAATTGAAGTTTCACCATTAGCAAGAAGAAATGATTATAATCATAATATAACTGATCGTTTTGAATTATTTATTAATGGGTATGAAATTAGTAATGGATTTTCTGAACTAAATGATGCTGAAGAACAAAAAATTCGTTTTACTAAACAAAATTATTATTATAATCAAGATTATATTACTGCTTTAGAACATGGTCTTCCCCCAACTGCTGGTTTAGGTATTGGTATTGATAGATTAATTATGTTACTTACTAACAGTAAAAACATACGTGATGTTATTTTATTTCCAACATTAAAAAATAAAACATAAATTTAAAATATTACAGTTTTTGTGTTATTTAAAAATTTACTTGCTATATTTGGTTTATTTTGTTTTTTACCTATTATTTTAGGTATTATTCCTATTAATGGAGCAGATAATCTACGTTTAATTACATCTATATATTCCATCATAAATGGAATATCTAATATACAATTAGCTACCCAACCAATTAAATTTAGTTTTTGTGTTTTAATAGCTAAATTAGTTAGTAGTGAATGGTTTATGCAACCTAATTTTATTTTAACAACCATAATTATAGGTAGTTGTTTATCAATAACCCAATCACTATAATTTAGATCATTATTAATAGGGGTTAACCAACCACCAGCACCTTCTATAATTACAAAGTTTGCCAAATTAGCTATTATATTTAAATTACTAGATATTTTATCTAAATCAATTTTTACTTTTTCAGTGTTACTTGCTATGTTTGGGGAAGTACATTCCTTGAAAGAAAATGGATTAATAATACTGCGTTTTAATTTTATACTACTATAATATGACAATAATGATATATCATTTAGTTTATTATAATGAATATTTGTGGCAATTGGTTTGTATCCAATGGTATTATAACCATATTTATTATTAGCTTGCTTTAATAAAGCGCAAGATACTATAGTTTTACCAACATCAGTATCAGTACCAGTAATAAAAAATATTTTAGTCATAATATAATATACCATAAACTACTTGATAACTTAATGTTAATAACTGATTATTTTTATTTGGCCAATATTTCTCTAACAATTTTAATTTATTACTACTAGTTAATCCAAATGTATTTCTACCATATAAGTAATTAGCACCAACACCTTTAATTTCTTTTAATAAATTTAATAATTTATCATAATAAATTTTGTATGTTTTAATAAAAATATTATGACGATAAATACTAAATATATTAGATATACTTTTTATAGATAAAAATTTATTTACATGTATATTATTATCTATTTTACCCCATGCTTGTTTTAATTCAATAAGTGAACCATTAGCTAAAGTAGATAAAGCTAACTTACCTCCTGGTTTTAGTACTCTAAAAAATTCTACTAATACTGATTTTAAATCAATACACCATTGTACTGCTAAATTACTATATATAATATCAATTGATGAATTCATTAATGGTAATTGTTCAATATCACCTAATAAATACATATGAGCTGATCTATTTCTTTTAGCATACATAATCATTCCTGGAGAAATATCTAAAGCAATTATGTTATTATTATATAACTTCCAGTATTTACTAAACCAGCCAGTACCACATCCTGCATCTAACAAATATTGTCTACTAACTAATCCTAGTAATTTACATAATGTATGACCACATTTACGTTGTAAATATGCGTATTGATCATAATACTTAGCTGATTTACTAAAAGTATTAGCAATTTTTATTTTATGTTTTATATTCATGTTATTATTAGCAAGATGATAATAATTTTAATAAATCATCTATATCATGTTTTCTATGCATAGCAGTTAATGTAATACGTATTCTTGGTGAAGATACTGGTACTGTTGGTGGTCTAATAGCATTTAACCATATACCATGATTACGTGCTTTCTTAACTAAATTAAGAACATGTATATTATTATTAAATATAATAGACTGAATTGCTGTATTAGATGGAATTAATTTTAATTTTAATTTTTTCATTCCATGTTTAAATCTTTGGATATTACGTCTTAATCTTCTTCTTAAGTAATTACTTTCTTGCATAATAGTTATAGCTGTATCAATTGCGTTAATTTGAGCAATAGATAATGATGTACTATATATTAATTGACGTGCACACTGAATTAAATAATCTGCTAGTATTTTATATTTACATAATATTGCTGCACCACTTACACCTATTGCTTTACTAAAAGTAATCACTAATATCTCTGGTTTGCAATTTTTTAAGTAAGTACTACCTTTTCCATTTTTACCTAAAACTCCAAATCCATGGGCATCATCAATCATTACCCAACTATTATTAGTTTTAGCATGCATCATAATTTTTTGTAAAGGTGCTTGATCACCATCCATACTAAAAACACCTTCTGTTATTATTAACTTATTAGTATACTTATTTGTTGTTTTTAGTATCTTATCTAATGATATCATATTATTATGACTAAATCTTTTTAAAGTTCCTGATGATTGTACAACTGCAGATATTATTGAAGCATGTATCAATCGATCTGTAATAACACAGTCATTTTTATCTATAATAGTACTAATAATAGCTTGATTGGCATCAAAACCAGAATTAAATAATATAGCATTTGGATAATCTAATAAATTTGCTAATTTTTTTTCTAAAATTTTATGTTTAATACTATATCCAATAATATGTCCAGAACTACTGGTACTCGTTCCACTAATTTTAACTTCTTTTTGGTAAGACGATATTACTTGTGGATGATTTGCTAAACCTAAGTAATCATTACTAGAAAAATTAATATACTTTTTGTTTAAAAAAGTAATTAAACGAGCATTACTATTAGTAATAGTTTTTCTATATCTATATATTAGTAATTTTTTTCTTTTAGTTATTACTTTATCGAACTTATTTAGCCAATTATTATATTGATGCATCATAATATTTGTTATTAGATATTTGTTGTTCTTTAGTATCAATTATATTTGATTCTGTTATTATATTTAACTTATTAAATAATAACTTGTCTTTTTTGCATGATGGATTTAATGTAGTAAGTAGTTTTTCACCGTAAAATATTGAATTTGCTCCAGCAATAAAACATAATGCTTGAGTTTGTTCATTCATATATTCACGTCCAGCAGCTAAACGTATGTAAGATTTTGGCATTATAATTCTTGTTGTAGCCACTACACGAATAAATTCGAATGGATCAATATTATTATTATTAGCTAAGGGAGTACCTTTAATTTTAACCAACATATTAATAGGAATACTTTCTGGTGGTTTAGGTAAATTAGCTAATTGTAACAATAAATTAACACGATCATCTATAGTTTCTCCTAATCCCAAAATACCACCAGAACATATCTTAATATTAGCTTTTCGTACTACATTTAAAGAATTTAATCTATCTTGATAACTATGCGTAGTAGTAATATTTTTATAAAATTCAGGAGAAGTATCTAAATTATGATTGTAGAAATCTAATCCTGCTTTAGCTAATCTATAGGCTTGTTGTTCATTTAACATACCTAAAGTCATACATGTTTCTAGTCCGATATTTTTAACACTTTTTATCATTTGTTCTAATAATGGCATATCACGATCATGAGGATTTCTCCAAGCAGCACCCATACAAAATCTGGTTGCACCAGAATCTTTAGCCTTTTTTGCTGCATTAATTACTTGTTCTAATTCAACTAATTGTTGATTTTTTAATCCTGTATTATTTCTAGCACTTTGTGCACAATACTTACAATCTTCTGGACATAATCCAGTTTTAATTGACATTAAAGTACTAATTTGTATTTTGTTAGCAACAAAATTTTTACGATGGACATTTTGCGCAGTAAATAATAAGTCAAGAAATGGTTTATTCAGAATTTTTTTAATTTTATCTATAGTCCACAATTGATTAGTTGACATAATATTTCCCTATATAGTAATTTAAATAGCTTAATTTTTTAATTAATAAAATTATACATTATTTATTTTTAATAAAATAGAAAAAAATGAATATTAATAATTTAAAATTTGATAGAAAATATATATGGCATCCATATGCCTCTATGAGTAATCCATTACCAACATATCAAATTAATTATGCTTATAGTTATAAATTAGTATTAAGTAATGGAAAAAAATTAATTGATGGTATGTCTTCATGGTGGTCAGCAATTCATGGTTATAATCATCCAGTAATAAACAGAGCTTTAAAAAAACAAATTAAGTATATGTCTCATGTTATGTTTGGGGGGATAACTCATATACCTGCAATAGAATTATGTAAAAATCTTATTAAGGTAACTCCAGGTAATTTAAATTGTATATTTTTAGCTGATTCTGGGTCAGTTTCTGTGGAAGTAGCAATTAAAATGGCATTACAATATTGGTATTCATTAAATATATCAAAAAATAAATTTATAGCATTATATAATAGTTATCATGGTGATACATTTGGAGCAATGTCAGTATCTGATCCTTATAATTCCATACATAGAATTTATAGAAATTATTTTTCTAATCAATTATTTGTCAATGTTTCTAAATGTCGTTTTCATGATGTGTGGACTAATGATACTAATCATTTAGATAATTTAGTAAAATTAAATCATCGTAATGTAGCAGCAATTATTTTAGAACCTATTGTACAAGGTGCTGGAGGTATGCATTTCTATCATCCTCAATATTTAGTACATATACGTAAATTATGTGACAAGTATAAGATTTTACTTATTGCAGATGAAATAGCTACTGGTTTCGGTAGAACTGGTAAATTATTTGCTTGTAATTATGCAAAAATTGTACCAGATATTTTGTGTATAGGTAAGGCTCTAACTGGAGGTACTATGACACTAGCTGCAACTATTACTAATAGAAAAATTGCTAATATTATTAGTAATAATGATATTAAATGTTTTATGCATGGACCAACTTTTATGGGAAATCCATTAGCTTGTGTAGCTGCTAATGCTAGTTTAAGATTATTGAATAAGTACAATTGGAAAAAATGTGTACTTATGATTAATGAGCAATTAAAAGAAGATTTACTTCCTTTAATAGATCATGAAAAAGTACAAGATGTAAGAATATTAGGAGCTATTGGAGTAGTTGAAACTAAATATAAAATAAATATTGCTAATATACAACATTGGTTTATCGAGTATGGAGTTTGGATAAGACCATTTAATAAATTAATATATATTATGCCACCATATATTATTAAACAAACAGCATTAAAAATACTTACTAGTGCTATAAAAGAATCTTTGAATATTAATAGTAATTTTATTATAACATAATTATTTTTTCTTTATTTCTTTGTATAGCTAGTAATATTAATTTATCTATTAATTTACTATAACTTAAACCTTTTGCTATAAATAATTTTGGAAACATACTATTACTAGTAAATCCAGGAATAGTATTAATCTCATTAACTATTATATTACTATTTCTTTGCAATAAGAAATCTATTCTTGCCATAATATTACAACCTAGAAATAAGTATATTTTAATTGCTAATTTCCTAATTTTTTTTACTATAATATGATTTAATTGAGCTGGTATAATTAACTTAATATTTTGATTATTTATATACTTATCATAATAAGAATAAAAATTATTGTTAGTAATAATTTCTCCACAAACACTAACTTTAGGAAATTTATTACCTATAATTCCTATTTCAATTTCTCTAGCAGTTATTGATTGTTCTATTAAAATCTTTTTATCTAAGTTAAAAGCTAATTTTAGTGCATTAACAAATTCATAATAATTATTTACTTTACTAATACCAATTGATGAACCGTGTCTAGCTGGTTTAATAAACCATGGTAGTTTTAATTTTTTAGTAATACTATCAAAACTAGGTATATAACTATCTTTATATAAAGTAATAAATGGTGCTACATTGATATTTAGTTTTTTTAATAATCGTTTTGTTATGTCTTTATCAATACAAATTGATGATCCAATAATATCAGTACTTACGTATGGAATATTTAATAAATTTAATAAGCCTTGAATAGCACCACTTTCTCCGTAAAAACCATGCAACATTGGAAATACTACATCAATTTTTGGTAACAACATATTATTTTTAGTATTAACTAAATTATATTTATTACCTAATACAATAGCTATTTGATTTTTTAGTAATAATTCATTTTTATTTAATAAGTTATTAGTGCTATATAAATACCATTTTCCTAACTTATCTATTTTAATTAATAAAATATTATATTTATTTCTATCTATTACTTTTATTAAATTAGTGGCAGAAGATAATGATATCTCATATTCAGTAGATTTTCCTCCAAATAATATTGCAATAGTTTTTTTTAACATTACATTAAAGTTATAATTTTTATCATAAAACTAATATTAATCATTAAATGGGTCGTACAGGATTTGAACCTGTGACCAATTGATTAAAAGTCAACTGCTCTACCAACTGAGCTAACGACCCAAATTTATTTATAATAAATAAATTAGATATTATATCAAAAACTTTCATAATTAGTAATATATACATTTTTCTTAATATAAAATATTTATTACACTTAATAAATAAAATAATAATTCAATAATTAAATAATAGCTTTATTGGATTCTCTACAATATCTTTTATTTTTAATAAAAATTTAATAGCTTCTTTACCATCTATAATTTTGTGATCATATGATAAAGCAACATACATCATAGGTAGAATAATAATTTTTTTATCTAATACTACTGTTCTATCTTTAATAGTATGTAATCCTAAAATACCTACTTGCGGCATGTTAACGATTGGAGTTGATATCAACGATCCAAATACACCACCATTAGTAATAGTAAAATTACCATTAATTAAATCTTTCGATGTTAATTTATTTATTCTACTTTTGAAAGATAATTGTTTTATTATTTTTTCAATTTTATAAATACTTAATTTATCAACATCTTTAATAATAGGAGTAATTAAACCATTTTTTGTTGACATAGCTATATTAATATCAAAATAATTATAATATGCAATATTATTATTACTAATAAAAGCATTGATTTCTGGAACTAACTTTAATGCTTCAACTACTGCTTTTAAATAAAAAGACATAAATCCTAATTTTATTCCATATGTAGATTTAAAATCTTTACCATATTTTTTCTTTATATTAATTAATGGTTTCATATTAATTTCATTAAAAGTAGTTACCATAGCAGTATTATTTTTTGCTTTTATTAATTTTCCTGCTATTTTTTTGCGTAAATTAGACATAGGTATATATTTTATAGTACGTCTATGTGCTAAATTTATAGTTTTCTTACTAGTTATTTTATTTTTATTAATAATATTATTAATGTTTACATTATATTTATTTATTAATCGTCTAACTGATGGACTTAGATTATTACTTAGTTTATTTATAATTAAATTATGTATATTAATTTTATCAAATAATTTATTATTAGTTAGTATCTTATTATTACTACTAATAATAGATGACTTTATAGTACCTATAACTTGTTTAGAAACAACAATAGAGCCTACTTTTGATTTAATATTTACCAATACACCATTAGTTTTAGCTGGTATTTCTAATATTACTTTATCTGTCTCTACTTCTACAAGAATATCATTATAATTTACATAGTCCCCAATATTTTTATGCCATATTATTATTGTAGCACTATTAATTGATTCTGGTAATTCAGGTACAATTATATTTATAATACTCATACTAAATCCTGTTATTCTTAATTTATTGCTTCGTTAAGTAATTTATCTTGTATTATATTATGTGTTTGTAAATTACCTTCTGCAGTAGTTGCTGAATAAGAACGACCTATATAACTTATATTACTATAACCTAATATTTTTATTAAAAAATTTTTACAATATGACCAAGCACCCTGATTTTTTGGTTCTTCTTGACACCAAATAAAAGTATTAATATATTTATATTTTTTTATGATATTACCAAGTACTCTTGTTGGAAACGGATAAAGTTGTTCTATACGTATAATTGCGATATAATTTTTATTTTTTTTTCTTCTTAAATTTAATAATTCATAATATATTTTGCCAACACATATAATAATTTTTTTTATCTTATTCTTATCAAGATTATCTATTTCATCTATTACTTTTTTAAAAGTACTAAACGCTAATTCTATTAATGGTGAATATGATAATTTATTTCTTAGTAATGATTTTGGATAAATTAATATTAATGGCTTACAAATATTATTAATTGCCTGTGTACATAATAAATGATATACTTGGGAAGTGGTAGTTGGAACACATACTTTCATATTATTTAAAGCACAAAGTTGTAAATATCTTTCTATACGAGCAGAAGAGTGTTCTGGACCATTACCTTCGTAACCATGAGGTAAAAATATTACTAACCCACACATTATACCCCATTTATATTCACCAGAACTAATAAATTGATCAATAACTATTTGAGCTCCATTAGCAAAATCACCAAATTGTGCTTCCCAAATTACTAAGGTATATGGTTTGTTAAATATAGAATAACCATATTCAAATGCTAATACTGCTTCTTCTGATAGTATAGAATTAAATGCTTGAAATTTATTTTTCCTTATATTAGATAACGGAGTATATAATTTACCGCTATTTTGATCATATACTGAAATATGTCTTTGAAAAAATGTTCCTCTTATTATATCTTCACCAGATAATCTAACTGAAATACCTAAATTTATTATAGTAGCATAAGCTAATATTTCAGTATTACCCCAATCAAATAATTTTTTTTCATTTACTTGATTAATACGATTTTGATATATTTTTTTTACTAATGGGTGTAAAACAACACTATTTGGTATTTTATTAATTATTTTATTTAGGTAAATTAAATAATTAATATTTTTTTTAGGATTATAAACATCATTCTTTATACTTTTATTAAAAAATTCATTATTTATAGTAAAATTTTTGTAAAATTTATTATTTTTTAATATTTTTAAATAATCTATTTTTAGTATATTAGTATACTGATAATTTAAAATATTGTTTTTTTTTAATTTATTAAAATATAATTTAATTACTGATGGATGATTTTTAATTTTTTTGTACATTATTGGTTGCGTAGTGTTAGGATCATCAATTTCACTATGTCCATGTCTACGATAACAAACTAAATTGATCATAACATCTTGTTTAAAAGTAGAACAAAATGTTAGTGCAAATTTTATTACAAATAATGAAGCTTCTGGATCATCTGCGTTAACATGAATAATTGGTGACTGTATTATTTTTATAATATCAGAGCAACATCGATCATAAATATTGAAAATATTAGAAGTTGTAAAACCTATTTGATTATTTATAATAATATGTAATGTACCATTATTATTATAACCATCCATTTTTGACATATTAATAGTTTCTTGGACGATGCCTTGTCCACTAATAGCTGAATCACCATGTATTATTATAGGAATTACATTGTAATTAGTAATTTTATCGGTACGTGATTTTGTTAGTCCCATTACTACTGGATAAATAATTTCTAAATGAGATGGATTAAACAATAAACTTAATTTTATTACTTTATTATTAAATCTTAATTGTGAAAAAAATCCTTGATGATACTTTACGTCATTAATATTAACTTCATTGTTAAATTCATTTATTATATCATTAATATTTTTGCCAAGAATATTTACTAATACATTTAATCTACCTCTATGACTCATACCTAAGATTATTTCATTAAAATTATTAATACTTGCATAATATATAGTTTCTTTTAACATTGGTATTAATACATCACTACCTTCTAAAGAAAATCTTTTTACTTTGGGAAACATGTAACTTAAATAATGTTCAAATTTTTCTGCAATAATTAAATCATTTAACAATTCTATTTTTTTTTCATTATTTAATAATGTTGAGTCACTATTTTTTTCTAAATATTTTTGAATCCATAGTTTTTGTATTTTATTATTTATATACATGTATTCAATACCAATTGAATTACAATATATTTTTTTCATCAGTTTATATAACTTAATAATTTTTATTTTTCTATTATGAATATATACTGTTGACTGTAACTCAATATTAGTAAATTTGTAATAATTAATATTTAATTCTGGTACTAATGGTTTATTACTTAAATTTAATGGATCTAGATTAGCTAATTTATACCCATAATGACGAAAATTATTAATTAAATGTATTATTTTTGTATAAATTAAACATTTACAATTTTTCATAATTTAATTATTAATTTGTTAATTTATTTTTTATTTAAGTACAAAGCACTTAATAAAAATATATTTTATTAAATTTTTAACGAAATTAAAATTTATCATTAATTTTATTATTAAATAATTGTTTTATATCTAAAAAATTATTTAAATTTATTAATTATATTTTTATCGTTTTTAATAGACAAATTAATAAATGTAACATCAAAATTTTTATTTTTTAACCAATTACCAAGAGCATAAATACCTCCAACTTCAGTATTGTCATGATTAGCTGCATAAAAATTCATTTTATATTCTTGAGAGTAATGTATGGTATTTTCAGATATATTTCCTGTTATAAAACATTTTATTCCTGATCTAGCAACTAATTCAATGTAATTATGCCCACTACCGGTACACCATGCTAATTTATCAATTAAACTATTATTGTAATTGTAATGTATGATATCACAATGTAATTTATTACTTAATATCAAATATAATTCATGATTTGTAATTATTTTATCAAGATTTCCATACATTATTAAATTATTTAAATTACCAATAATATTAATATTTAATAATTTAGCAAATTGTGCATTATTTCCTAATTCTAAGTTAGTATCTAATGGTATATGCCATGCATATAAATTAATATTATTGGCTAATAATGACCTTAATCTATTAGCCATTATACCAATGATTTTTAAATCATTTTTTGGTTTAAGTAAACCATGATGTACAATTATAGCATCTGCATTTAATTTAATGGCGTAATTTATTAACTCTTGACAAATAGTTACACCAGTAATTATTTTACTTACTTTTTTTTTTCCTTCTACTTGCAATCCATTAATAGAATAAGGATCATTTATACTATAACTTTTTAGTTTATTATTAATTAGTTCTTCAAGTTCAACATTATTTATCATATTATATTAGTATATATATTAGTAATATAATTTTCAATTTTAATTTATTTTATTTATATAAATATTATGTAATTGACAATTTAAAATAAATAATACATTATAAGTTGTTTTGATTTATTGTGTTTTAGGAAAGACATATATGAGCATAGGTATTTTTTTTGGTAGTGATACAGGTAATACTGAAAATATAGCTAATATTATTCATAATAAATTAGGTAAAAATAATAGTGACTTGTTTGATATTGCTAATAGCAAAAAAAGTGATTTAGAAAAATATAGTAATTTAATATTTGGTGTTCCTACTTGGTATTATGGTGAAGTTCAATGTGATTGGGATGATTTTATACCAATATTAAAAAAAATTGATTTCTCTGATAAAAATATTGCAATATTTGGGTGTGGTGATCAAGAAGATTATCCACAGTATTTTTGTGATGCTATAGGAATAATAAGTAATATTGTCAAAAAGAATAATGCAAATTTATGTGGTTATTGGCCTGTTACAGGTTATAATTTTGAATCGTCTAAAAGTTTGTTAAATAATGATTATTTTCTTGGATTAGCATTAGATGAAGATAGACAATCAGAATTATCTATTAATAGAATAGACTTATGGATTAAACAAATATTAAAAGAAATGAATATTAGTTTAGTTTTATAATATTAATTTTTTTAATTATGTTTTATATTAGTTATTCTATTAAACACCATTATTGGTTTACCTAAATATTCTTTATCTAAGCAAAAATATCCTTCTCTTTCAAATTGAAAAGTGTTATTAGAATTCATCTTTATATTTTTTTCTACGAATCCATATTTAATAGTTAATGAGTTCTTATTTATATAAGAAGTAAAATCTACTTTATTTTCTACGTTAGCTAAATTAAATAAATTTTCATATAATCTAAATTCTGCGGGTAAACTATATTTTTTTGATACCCAATGTATAATACTTATTTTATTTTTAAAATTTTTGTTTTTTTTGTATCGTTCGTGGTTACAAAAAATAGCTATTATTTTATTATTTTTTTTTAAAATTTTATAAGCTTTTATTACATAAGAATATCTTAATTTTACCTTTTTAAATAAAGTTAATTTTTTAAAATTTTTGGTATAAATTTCATTAAAATCAGTTCTATCTATATATATTTCTCTAGTTAGAATTATATTCTTTTTACCCATACTAGGATTATTAGGATGATTAGGTACACTAATATACATGCAGTAGTTTTTAGGTAAACTATTTATAATTAATAGTACTGGATTTATTACAGCCATAATTCTTGGAGCATTAATATTTAATTCTTTATTAATACAATACTCTAATAATTTTATATTAATTAAGCTATTCTGTTTAGTGACACCAATAAGTTTACAAAATTCTATCAAAGAATTTGCAGTATAACCCCGACGTCGTAATCCAGCTATAGTTGGCATTCTAGGATCATCCCATCCATTAACAATTTTTTTATTTACTAATATTTGTAATTTTCTTTTTGATAATACATGATATGATAAATTTAATGGAGCAAATTCATATTGTTTAGGATAGTGATTAATAGATATATTTTTTAATATCCAATTATATAATTTTCTATTTTCTATAAATTCTGAAGTACATAAGGAATGTGTTATGCCTTCAATTGCGTCAGATATACAATGAGCAAAATCGTACGTTGGATATATACACCAATCATTATTAGTTTGATGATGATGAATATATTTTATTCTATATAATACTGGATCTCTCATAATTAAACATGGTGATTTCATATCTATTTTTGCTCTTAAGCAAGCTGTTCCTTGATTAAATTTACCATAGCGCATTTTTTTAAATAAAATAAGATTATTTTTTTTACTTTGATTTCTATAAGGACTATTTATACCTGGTGTAGTTAGTGTACCTCTATAAATTTTTATTTCTTCTTTACTTAAAAAATCAACATAGGCTAAATTTTTATTTATTAATTCTATTGCATAGTTATACATTTGAGGAAAATAATTTGATGCATAAAAAATTTTTCTATAATTAAAACATCCTAACCATTTTATATCATTTATTATAGAATTAATAAATTTTAATTTTTCATGATCTGGATTAGTGTCATCAAATCTTAGATTAAATTTACCACTATAATTTACAGCAATACTAAAATTTAAATATATTGATTTTATATGACCAATATGTAAATAACCATTTGGTTCTGGAGAAAATCTAGTATGTATTATTTTGTATTTATTTCTTATTATATCATTATTTATAATATTATAAATAAAATTATTTTTACTAAAATCTTTCATATTTAATACTATTCCTATATATTAATTAAGTGTTACAAATTATTAGTATATACAATAATTTAATTATATTGTATTATATTAAATTTATAATTATAATGTTGCATTATGTGTTTTTATAAAAACTATAATTAATATAGATATTAATATTGATATAATAATAAAATTTTAAATTTAGTATAATTTTATTTGTTAAAGCGGAAGTGGCGAAATTGGTAGACGCACCAGATTTAGGTTCTGGCACTATTTTGGTGTACGAGTTCAAATCTCGTCTTCCGCATGATATTAAGTACTAAAAAATACATTAATTTGTTTGGGGTATAGCCAAGAGGAAAGGCAGTGGGTTTTGATCCCACCATCCCAGGTTCGAATCCTGGTACCCCAGATTATAATTATATAGTTGGCTACGTAGCTTATTTGGTTAGAGCACAGCACTCATAATGCTGATGGTACAGGTTCGAATCCTGTCGTAGCTATTTTTAGCTAGCTAGCTATTAATACAAACCTAAAGCATATTCATAATCATTTTTTTAAAAACTATTATTAATAATATCTAATTCTAAATTATATAATTTATTTAATACATAAGAATTATTTTTAAAAATGCTATATATTAAATCTATACTAACTCCCATTAGTAAATTTTTATACATACAAAGAATTTTATAATAATTAATTAATGATGATAAATTATAATACTTATTATTATAATTATTTAATAAATTAGATAATATATTTATATTATAAAAACCAATATTAACTCCTTGTCTAGCTAAAGGGTGTATGATGCAATATACATCTCCAACTAATACAAAATTAGATCTTGTGAATTTTTTGTTATTACTCTTTTTATAGGTAATAATAATTTATTCAATATTTTAAAATTACCTAGTCTTCTAGGAAAATATTTTCTTATTTTATTAGATAATTTATTTACCGATAAACTAGATAAATAGTTGATAAATAATGGATAATCATACTAAATTAGTAATACTTAATATTACATAATGGCAAAAATGCTTTTGGTCCATTAGAATAAAATTCTTACTAAATAGTATCACTAATATTATTGGTAATAACTCTAATTAATAAACATGATTGTTTATAATACCAAATATTTATATTATCATTTAGTATTTTATTTATTAATGATGATGATTCATCAGCTCTAATTACTATATCAGAGTAAATAATATCATTGTTATTTAACAATATTTTCCATTTATTAAATTTATAATTAAAATTAATACTAATTAATTTTATATTAAATTTATTTAATTTTAATAATAAAGCTAATGACATACCTATAATACCACCACCAATTATAGCTATATCATATTTTGTATTACACATATTTATGATAAAATTATTAAAATTAATTTAATTATTTTATTTTTTTATTAAAAAAATACTAAAATATTATACTATTTTAGTATTATAATATATGTTCGTAATTTATTAAAAGATAAAATGTATAAGATAATATCTGATATCATAATTTTAGGAAAAAAACCGGGTATTTTACCATCAAATAAAAAATTTAAGTACTGGATTAATAGCATATTACCAATATTAACATATAATATACATATTAATGTAATTATTGTTAGCAGATCGATAATATATTATTTAAATAAAAAATATAGAAATTTAAATACTGTAACTAATGTATTAGTGTTTCCATTTATTTTTACAAAAAAAACTATTATTCCCATAATAGGTGATATTGTGATATGTTGGCAAGTAGTTGAATATGAATCAATTAAGTTAAATAAAAAATTAGAAATATACTATTCACATATATTAGTTCATGGATTATTACATTTACTAAATTATAAACATAATTCTAAAAAAAATAGTGTTATTATGATGAATCTAGAAAAGAGTATTTTAAATAATTTAAAATATTAGTTTATATTTATATTAATTTTTTATTAAATTAATTACAATAGATAATACTGTTTTATTAATGATTTAATATTTAAAATAATAGATATCTCATTAATTTAAGATAGTATTAATTTATTTATATAAAATAAATATTAATTTAAAGTATTATGTTTAATAAATATAATCACAAAGAAATAGAATATATCGTACAACAGTATTGGCAAATAAATAATACATTTAAAGTAAATGAAGATGTTAATAAAGAAAAATATTATTGCTTGTCTATGCTACCATATCCTTCTGGTAATTTGCATATAGGTCATATACGTAATTATACAATTGGCGACATTATATCACGTTATCATCGTATGTTAGGAAAAAATGTTTTATATCCTATTGGATGGGATGCTTTTGGTTTACCAGCAGAAGAAGCAGCTATAAAAAATAAAGTTGAACCAGAAAAATGGACACATCAAAATATTTTTTATATGAGAAAACAATTAAAAATGTTGGGATTTAGTTATGACTGGAGTAGGGAAATAATTACCTGTAAACCAGAATATTATCGTTGGGAACAATTATTTTTTATATATTTGTATAATAATGGATTAGCGTATAAAAAAAAATCATTAGTTAACTGGTGTCCTAATGATAATACTGTTTTAGCTAATGAACAAGTTATTAATAATCGTTGTTGGCGTTGTAATACTATAATTACTTACAAAAATATATCTCAATGGTTTTTAAAAATTACGGATTATGCTGATGAATTACTTAATAGTTTGGATAAGTTAAATGATTGGCCAGTAGAAGTAAAAAATATGCAACGTAATTGGATAGGAAAAATACGTGGTATTGAAGTTAAATTTAAAATTTTTAATAGTAAAAATCATATAAAAGTTTATACTGATAATATAGATAATATTATGAAAATAACTTGTATATTAATTAATATAAAGTATTTTCTGGCTAAAAGATTTTTATTATCTGAATATATTAAAGATTTTATTAACAAACAAAAACTATATTCTAACAAACATGATAATGATCAGGTAGGAATTCCTACTGGAATGTATGCTATACATCCAATAAGTAAACAACATATACCTATATGGTTAGTAAATAATATATTAACTAATAATACTAATAGTAGTATGTTAATTCCTAGTATTAGTAAATACGATTTGATATTTGCAAATAAATATAATTTAAATAAAACTTTAATTACCAAAATTAGTGAATTAAATAAAGAAAAATCTAATATTTTGTCAAATCTAAAAGAATTAAATAATTTAAAGAGTAATATAAATAAACTAGCTATTACTAATTTTTTACTAAAAAAAGGTTATATTAAAAGAAAAATATTTTATCGTATACGTGATTGGTGTATTTCTAGACAACGTTATTGGGGTGTACCAATACCTATGATAACATTAGATAAAAATCTTATACCAGTACCATATGATCAGTTACCAATTGTATTACCAAAAAAAAATATTGGATGTAATAATCCATTACTTAATCCAAAATGGTACAAAATTAACTATAATAATAAATTAGCTTTAAGGGAAACAGATACATTTGATACATTTATGGAATCATCTTGGTATTATATTCGATATACTTGTCCAAATTATAATTTAGGTATAGTAAATAGCACAGCTGCTAATTATTGGTTACCAGTTGATCAATATATTGGAGGAATTGAACATGCCATTATGCATTTAATATATTTTCGTTTTTATCATAAATTAATGCGTGATGCTAAATTAATTAATTGTAATGAACCTGTAAAAAAATTATTGTGTCAGGGAATGGTATTATCTAATGCTTTTTACTATATTTCCTCAAAAAATAAAAAAATTTGGATTTCTCCAGATAAAGTAAAAATAAATTATGATAATCGTGGTAATGTAATATCAGCTAATGATGTATATGGTAATAAATTAAAATATGTTGGTGCAATTAAAATGTCCAAGTCAAAAAACAATGGTGTAAATCCAATAGATATTGTTAATAAATATGGTGCTGATTCTGTAAGATTATTTTTGATGTTTGCTGCTCCAGTGACTATGCCTTTAATATGGTGTGAATCAGGTATCATAGGTATTAATCGTTTTTTAAAAAAAGTGTGGAAATTAACATATTGTTATATTAAGTTAAAAAAATTAAATTGTAATTATTCCAATATTTTAAAAAAAAATCATAAATTGATAAGATATCAAATACATTCAACTATACAAAAAGTTACTTATGATATAGAAAAAAAGCAAACATTTAATACAGCTATTAGTGAATTAATGAAATTAACTAATGTATTAATAAAATATAGTAATAACAAAATTATAGATAATATTAATATTTTAAAAGAAGGATTATACACATTAATAAAGATATTATATCCATTTGCTCCACACATTTGTTTTGTATTATGGAAAATTTTGGGTAATAAAAATAATATTGATTATTCTAATTGGCCTTCTGTAGATAAAACAGCATTAGTAATAAATAATGTTAATATTATATTCCAAATAAATGGTAAATTTAAAGGAAAAATTAATGTTCCAATTAATTCAAGTCAAGAACTAGTTTATAATTTATTGTATAAAAAATATTTATCTAGAAAAAATATAGATAATTTTAAGATCAAAAATATTATTTTTTTATGCAATAAATTAATAAATGTAGTTATTTAAAATGCAAAAATATTTGTTATTAATTTTTTCTTTGATCTTAATTTTTAGTTGTACTAATCATGTTAGTTTTGTAATCAATAAAACAAAATATATTAATATTAGTAGCAATAATTATAATAGTTTATTAATGAAGATTATTTCTAAAAATTTTAATCTATATAACATAGTAGTTACTACTAATCATAATAATGATATACCAAAATTGGTTATTAATGATTCAACTAGTGATTTAATTGTACAATCAATAAATAAAAATTGTGTTAGTGTATCGTTATGTATTAATATTAAATTAATATTATCTAATAAAATTATTTGTAAACTTATTAAAGTTAATCATATCTTAATTATTGATTATGATTTTATTTATTTAGAAAAAATAAGAAATAACTTATTATTAAAGTATAAATTTTATCAAGAATTTACTGAACAATTATTATTGTATATTATAAATTATATTTAATTTAAAGTTAAAAATTAGTGAAATTAATATATCCAGAACAATTATTTGATTATATAAAGTATGATACGTATTTCTTCTATGTTTTGGTTGGAAATGATTTTTTTTTAATAAAAGAAAATAAAGATTATATCAAATATTACTTTTACAAGAAAAATTTTATTATACATAATAACTTACAAATAGTGTGTAATACTAGTTTTCATAATATAACTAATTTATTTAAAACAAATGACTTATTTAATTATAAACATTGTTTTATTATCACAATAAATAATACTTGTAAAAGTAATATAAAAAAAGAATTTATATTATTGTGTGCTAAGTTAGTAAGTAATAAGTTATGTATTATATTTTACTATGAAGATAATTATAATTATTGTGATATAGTTAGTTATTTTAAATATATTTCAATAAACACATTAATAGTAAATTGTAATACTATACCAAAAAATAGATTATTAAATTGGCTAAAATCTTATTCCAATAATAATAACGTTGTATTAAATAAATGTTGTTTTAAATATTTAGAAAAATTATATAATTCTAATTTAGAATTTATAATTAATTTAATAAAAATATTAAAAACATCTTATCCTAAAAATTATAATATTGATATTAATAATATCAATACTTATTTATGTAAATATAATAACAATACTTATGATGAACTAGATAAAATAATTAATATCCTATTCAAAAAAAATGATATAAATATAATTAGTATAATAAAAATATTATTTAATTATCAAGAGGAATCAAGTATATTAGTTCGTTTGATACAGAATAAATTAATGTTAATTATTCATAATAAATTCCATAACAAAAAAAATATTAGTAATATTGAACATGTTATATATTTTGATAATGAGAAAATTAAAAATATTATTAATATACTTTATAATATGGAATTAGATATAAAATGTTATAAAAATAAATTTTTTTTTATTAATATTATTAAGTTAGTAATGTTACTATACTTTAATTAATTTAAACAACTAATACTTAGTTTTATATTTTATTAGCTAGTATTTTTTATTTATATTATATACTTTTCATTAATTATTTAAGTAAAATTTTAATGTTATTAAATACTATAATTGTAAGACAATTAGGATTACAACCATATAAAAAAATTTTATTATTAATGCAAACATTAACTAAGAATCGTAATAGTAATACTATAGATGAAATTTGGTTATTGCAACATTATCCAGTATTTACATGTGGATATAATTATAACAATTACAAATTAACTATTCATAATATTCCAGTTATTAAAACCGATCGTGGTGGTAAAATTACATTTCACGGACCAGGACAACAAATTATGTATATACTACTAGATTTACATCGTAGAAAAATTAATATTAGCTATTTAATTACTATACTAAATTGTGTAGTAGTTAATACTTTAAAAAAAATAGGAATAAATTCTTATTATTCTAAAAGTATGCCTGGTATATATGTATCAAAAAAAAAATTTGTTCTATTGGATTAAGAATAAGTAAAGGATGTTCATTACATGGTATAGCTATAAATGTATCGATGGATTTAACACCATTTAATTACATAAATCCATGTGGATATAGTAAATTACGCATGACACAAGTAAATAATATTGTATCTAATATAGATTTATTTACTATATCTAAATTTTTAATACAAGAATTTTTATATATACTTAATATTAGTAATATTAAATATTATAATTATTTGTAATATTATTACGATGAGTAAAAATTATTTTTTAAATAAACCTGATTGGGTAAAAATTAGAATTCCCCAAAAATATAGGAATATAAAGAATACTGAAAATATTATAAATCATTATCGTGTTAATACAATATGTCAAGCAGCTAATTGCCCTAACATTATTAGCTGTTTTAGCTATGGTGTTGCTACATTTTTAATTTTAGGTAATTTATGTACTCGTAATTGTAGATTTTGTAATGTTAAACATGGTTTACCTAATACACCAGATGATAGTGAACCTAGTAGATTAGCTAAAGCTATATATCAAATGAAGTTAAAACATGTAGTTCTCACGTCAGTTAACAGAGATGATTTACATGATGGTGGCGCAAGCCATTTTGTTAAATGTATTAATACTATTAAAAAATATAATAATAATATTAACATAGAAATATTAGTGCCAGATTTTCGTAATTGTGTAAAAATAGCATTAAATTTATTTCAAGAATCTTTACCAGATATATTTAGTCACAATATTGAAAGTGTTCCAAGATTATATTCTTTTATTAAACCAGGTTTTAAATACATTAATTCTTTAAAATTATTAAGATTATTTAAAATTAAATATCCTAATGTACCAATTAAATCTAGTATTATTGTTGGACTAGGAGAAACTTTAGAAGAAATAATAAATACTATGTATGATTTATACAATAACGGGGTAAGTTTACTAACTATAGGACAATATTTACAACCAACAAATAAACATTTATCTGTAAAACGTTTTTTTAGTAAAAAAGAATTTTCCTTCCTTAAAAAGGAGGCTTTAATTATTGGATTTAGTTATGTTGCTAGTGGACCATTAATTAGGTCATCTTATAGGGCAGATTTACAATCATGCGGTGTATCAATAGATTAAAATATAAAAATATTACTAATAAATTATTTAATTCTTAATAATGTAAGAATAAATAATTATAATTATACCTGTAATTAACATAGGTATAGATAGTAGCTGACCAATACTTATTTTATAAGTTAATATATTAATATTAGTTGATTGACGAAAATTTTCTACTAAAATACGAAATATACTATAACAAACTAAAAATAAACCAGAAATACCACCAACTGGTAATTTAATATATTTTCTAAAAATTTGAATTATAAAAAATAATAAAATACCTTCAGTAGCTAGCTCATATAACTGTGATGGATGTCTTGGTAAGGCATGATAAAGATTAAAAAATGATTCTAATTTGTGATTACTCATTAATTCAATTAAATCATCATAGTATGCATTTGGAAATATTACTGCTAAAGGAGCATAATGATTAATTACTTTCCCCCATAATTCACCATTAATAAAATTTCCTAATCTACCAATTCCTAAACCAAATGGAATAGTTGGAATAATAGTATCAGCTATATAGAAAAATCCTATATTATTTTTATATGAAAAAATTTTTATTACTAAAATTGCACCAATTAAACCACCATGAAATGACATTCCTCCATTCCAGACTTTAAATAAAGTTAATGGATCATTTATTAATAAAGATAAATTATAAAATATCATGTAACCTATTCTACCACCAATTAATAGTCCTAAAAAACAATAGTATAATAAGTTATCTAATTTGTATTTATCGATTAATAAGTCATTGTTTTTGTTAATTAATTTATATCTAGCATAAAAAAATGCTAATATATACATTAATCCATACCATCTAATAGATATAAAACTAACACTAAATATAATTGGATTAATTTTATTAAAAAATAAAATACTATATTTCATAACTATTGAGTTTTCTCATTTAGACTATAAATTATATACTAAGTTAATAATTTTAATATAAAATTAAAAACATTTAAAAATTAAATATTTTAAAATATTTTTTATGATTTAATTATTTTATATTTTTTGTACTTACTACAAAAGTTATTATTTTTTGTTTTATTATTGAAATTTGATTCTTTATTATTAGAAGTAAAGTTATTTTTTTTTCTTACTTTTTTATCTTTGTGAAAATAAATTAATCTACTTATGTAGATAAGTATATTTTTAATAAAATTAAAAAAAAATATTAATAATTTTATTTTTTTACAGAAGTACTTTATTTTTAATAAAAATGTTTTAGTTTTTAAAATATTTGATTTATTAATCATACTATGATGTTTATATTTTAAAAAGTTATTAATTTTGTTGTACTTAGTATTAGCTATCTTATTATCAATAGGTGTTAATTCGGTTTTGTTTTCTAAATAACGAAAATTTTTTATTGTATATAATTTAGAAGAAAAATAATTTATATTAGGTAATTTTTCTCCTTTACGTAATCTTAAAACTATAAAGTGAGGAGTTTGCATCTTATCATCTGGAACTATTATAGTTCTTACTCCACCTTGTCTTTTTTCAATTGCGTTAACTTCTGCTCGTTTTTCATTTAATAAATAAGAAGCAATTGGCACAGGAGCAATTGCTCTTACTTCGTAGGTATTTTCTTTTAAAGCTTCTTCTTCAATTAGTCGTAATATTGATAAAGATAAAGATTCATTATCTCTAATATGTCCTGTACCATTACATCTAGGACAAATATAATGACTTGATTCTCTTAATGATGGACTAAGACGTTGTCTAGATAATTCTAATAATCCAAATTTAGAAATTCGTCCTATTTGAATACGTGCTCGATCAATACGAACAGCTTCTTTTAATGAATTTTCTACTTCTCTTTGATGAGAAATTGTAGACATATCAATAAAATCAATAACGATTAATCCACCTAAATCTCTTAATCTTAACTGACGAGCTATTTCAAATGTTGCTTCTATGTTAGTATTAAAAGCAGTTTCTTCTATATCTAAACCTTTAGTTGATTTAGCTGAATTAATATCAATTGCTGTCAACGCTTCTGCTGTATCAATTACAATAGATCCTCCAGAAGGTAAAAATACTTTACGCTGAAAAGCAGATTCAATTTGTGATTCAATATGGTAGTGGCTAAATAGTGGAATATCACCATTATATAATTTAATTTTATTTATAAAGTCTGGTCTACCTAAAGTACTAATATGTTTTTTTGCTATATTTAATGTGTCTCGATCATCAATTAATATTTCTCCTATATCAGGTCGTAAATAATCTCTAAAAGTACGTACTATTACATTACTATCTTGATGAATTAAAAAAGGTGCTTGTTTTTTGCTAGCAATTTGCTTTATCATTTGCCAATGTTTTAATCTTAAAGATAAATCCCATTGTAATGCTTCTACTGGTTTACCAATACCGGCCGTTCTAATAATGATACTCATACCTATTGGTATTTCTAATATTGATAATATTTTTTTTAGCGCAATCCTATCATAACCTTCTATTCTTCTAGAAATACCAATTGGGCGAGGATTATTTGGCATTAATACTAGATAACTACCAGCTAAATTAATAAAAGTAGTTAATACAGCTCCTTTATTACCTCTTTCTTCTTTATTAATTTGTATAATAATTTCTTGTCCTTCAAATAAAATATCTTTTATGTTTTTTTTATTAGCAAGATAGTTTTTGTTATTTATAAAATATTCTTTAGAGATTTCTTTAAATGGAAGAAATCCATTTCTTTCTGTTCCATAATCAACAAATACAGCTTCTAAACTAGGTTCTATGCGAGATATTTTACCTTTATAAATATTAGATTTTTTTTGTTCATAACTAAAATTCTCAATATTTAAATCATATAATTGTTGTCCATCTACTAATGCTATACGTAATTCTTCTTTTTGTGTTGCATTAATTAACATTCTTTTCATTTAGTATTACTCATATTTAATAATTATATGAATGATATATCAATTATGTTAACAATAATTCATTGATATGTTGTTATACTTAAATATTAGATTTAGTAATTTTAGAGTATTACAATTATTGATATTATTATAGTTAATATTATAAGTTTTTTATAGATATAATATATTATTACAATAATATAAAAAATATTAATTATTATTAAATAAATTTAATTAAAAATAGAATATTAATTTATCTGATTATATTATATAATAATAGTTTAATTATTTATTATTAGTGTAGTATTTAGTTTAATAAAATTATTATTAATGTAATTATTTATTTAATATTAATGATACATAATATTAATGGTTTTACGATTAGAATTTATTTATTAATTCAATAACTATTAGTTAATTAATTTCGTTAAAAATTTTCTTTAAAAAATATAGGAATTATTTATGGCTGTTCAACAAAGCAGATCAACAAGATCAAAGAGGGGTATGAGAAGATCTCATCATGCATTATCTAGTGTAAGTTTATCACTAAATAAGTATTCAAATGAAATACATGTAAGACACCATATTACATCTAGTAAAATTTATAAAAAATACAAGTTATTTATTAATAAATAAATTAATAAGATTAAATATAATGAATTATTTTTTATTTAGCTTTATTAATTAAAATACAAGTAGTTATATTCATGTTTACTAAAATTATTGGTACTGGTAGTTATTTACCAAAAAATATTAGATCTAATAATGATCTAGAAAAGATAATTAATACCTCTGATGAATGGATTATTACAAGAACTGGCATTAAAACAAGACATATAGCAGGTATAAATGATACTGTATCTAGTATGGGTAGTTGTGCAGCAAAACAGGCATTAATTATGGCTGATATTGATTTTAATCAAATTGATATGATTATTACAGCTACTACATCATCTAGTCATGCTTTTCCTAGTTCTGCTTGTCAGATTCAACTTAATTTAAATATAAATAATAGTATATCATTTGATATATCTGCTGCTTGTACTGGATTTATATATGGATTAAGTATTGCTAATAGTTATATTAAAAGTGGATTAATTAATTATGCATTAGTTATTGGTTCTGATATTTTAAGTAAAACTATAGATATTAATGATAGAGAATCAATAGTTTTATTTGGTGATGGTGCTGGAGCAGCTGTATTATGTAAATCTGATACTCCTGGTATCATATCTACTAATTTGCATGCAAACGGTACATACGGACATTTGTTGTCACTACCATATTATAATTATGATTATAAAAAAATACCTACTTTAAAAATGGCTGGTAATGAGATATTTAAAATCGCAATTAATAAAATAGTAAAATTAGTTCATGAAACATTACATATAAATAAAATTAGTCTTAATAATATTGATTGGTTTATACCTCATCAAGCTAATTTACGTATGATTACAGCTATTTCTAAAAAATTAAATATAGAAATGGATAAAATTATTATTACTGTTGATAAACATGGTAATACTTCTGCTGCTTCTATTCCTTTAGCTTTAGATGAAGCTATAAGAGACGGTAGAATAAAATTAGATGATCTTATATTGTTAAAAGCATTTGGTGGTGGATTTACATGGGGATCAATATTACTAAGATTTTAGTTTATGAATAATATTGCTTTAGTTTTTCCTGGACAAGGAATACAATCTATTGGTATGTTAAATAAATTTAGTGAATTTTTTCCATTAATAAAGAATACTTTTATTGAAGCGTCAACAGTACTAAATTATGATTTATGGTACTTATTAAATTATGGCCCAATTGAAGAATTAAATAAAACTTATTTAACTCAACCAATTATATTAGCAAGTTGCATATCTATATGGCGGATATGGAACAATATTTGTAAAGTAAAACCAATAATAGTTGCAGGTCATAGTTTAGGAGAATATACAGCTTTAGTATGTAATGGTTGTTTAGATTTTAGTTTAGCATTAAAAATAGTGTATTTTAGGGGTAAATTAATGCAAAGAATTGTATCTAATAATAATGGAATTATGTTAGCTGTTATTGGTTTAAATAAAAATCAAATTAATTATGCATGTAAACAAGCAGCAGAAAATCAGGTAGTAGTTATATCGAATTATAATTCATATAATCAAATTGTTATTTCTGGACATAAATCAGCAGTATTACGTGCCGAATTAATATGCAAGAAACTTGGTGCTAAATATACAAAAATATTACCTATTAGTATTCCATCTCATTGTATTTTAATGAAACCAATAGCAAAAATTTTTGAAAAATATTTAGAAAAAATTAAATTTAACAAATCTACAATACCAATTATTCATAATACAACTAGTGATATAAATAATTGTAATAAAAAAATATTTGAGTTATTAACGAAGCAATTATATTATCCAGTAAATTGGATTAAGATAATAAATTATATTGTAAAAGTAACTAAAGTTAATAAGATAATAGAGATTAGTCCTATCAATGTACTTACTAAATTTAATATTAATATAACTTATAATAGTATATTTTGTGTTAGTATAAATAGTACTGAATCATTAATAAAATTAGCAAAAGAAATTAATATATAAAATTAATCATGAATAATAATAATAAAATAGCGTTAGTAACAGGAGCTAGTAGAGGTATTGGTTTTGCTATAGCAAAATTATTGTCATTAAATGGTTTTATAGTAATTGGTACGTCAACTAATCAGTATGGATTAAAAACTATTAATAATTATTCAAAATCTAATATAATAGGTAAAATATTAGATTTATCTGATTATAATAGTATTGATAATTTTTTGAGTAATTTATTTAGTGAGTTTAGTAATATAGACGTGTTAATAAATAATGCTGGTATTACTGATGATAGCTTATTTGTACGTATGTCAAGTAAATCTTGGCAATCAGTAATTAATATTAATTTAACATCAATATTTTATATTACTAAAGCTATAGTAAAACGCATGATAACCAATAAATTTGGTAGAATAATTAATATAAGTTCAGTTATAGGTAGTATTGGTAATATTGGACAAGTAAATTATGCAACTACAAAATCAGGAATAATAGGGTTTAGTAAATCTTTAGCTAAAGAATTAGCAAGATATAATATTACAGTTAATGTAATATCACCAGGATTTATTATGACAGATATGACAAAAAATTTAAATGATAAACAAAAAAGCTATATATTATCTAATATTCCTTTAAATCGCTTTGGTACTCCAGAAGATATTGCACATGTTGTTTTATTTTTATCTTCTAACAATTCATCTTATATTACTGGAGAAACTATTAATGTAAATGGTGGTATGTATATGATATAATATAGTTATAAATTACTAGTTAATATTAAATTTCATAAAATATAGGAGTTAATATTATGAATAATATTGAAGAACGTGTTAAAAATATTATAGCTGAACAATTAAGTATAAAAAAAGAAGATATAGTTAATAGTTCATCATTTGTAGATGACTTAGGAGCTGACTCATTAGATACTGTAGAATTAGTTATGGCTTTAGAAGAAGAATTTAATATAGAAATTCCTGATGAAGAAGCTGAAAAAATTACTACTGTTCAAGCAGCAATAGACTTTATTCAATCACACACTAATGAGTAAACTATTACTATTTATAAAGCATATTTATTTGATAAAATACTTTAGTATGTAATTAATAGAGGTAGTATTTATTTTTATATAATTTATTTTTATAATTACATCTAATGTATTTTATTAATGGTATTGAATATTGTTATCCTGTACCAAATAGTCGTTATTTAAAATTTGGTGATGGTTTTTTTACAACTATTAAATTAGTTAATGGTAAATTGTTATTATTAGAATGGCATATTAATAGATTAATTTATACTGCAGAAAAATTATTATTTTATACATTTGATCCTAATATTGCTTATCAAGATATAGTAAATTTTAGTAAAAATAAAAATAATGGTATTATTAAAATACTTATAAGTAATATTATAAATAAAGATTTTATAATTAGTACTAATAATCGAGAGTTACTATATATTCTTTCTTTTACCAAAATACCAAGATATTACAGTACATGGTATTCAAATGGTATAACTTTAGGTATCAGTCCAATAAGACTATCTCATAATACTTTATTAGCTGGATTAAAACATACTAATAGATTAGAACAGTTACTAATATCTTCATATATAAAAAGTATTAATGTTGATGAAGTGGTAGTTTTAGATATAAATAAAAATATTATAGAATGTTGTAATGCTAACATATTTTGGCGTAAAGGAAATATAATTTATACACCATTACTTACTTATGCTGGTGTTTCTGGTATTATGAGAAAATTAATAATCTCATTATTACCAAGATTTAATTATATATTAAAAGAAGTCTCTGTTTCTTTAGAAGAAATAATTACTGCAGAAGAAGTATTTATTACTAATTCTTTAATATTAGTTATATCAGTAAATAACATTGTTAATTATTTTTTTCGTAAAAAAAAATTATTTAAAATTTTAGTAAAATATTTTAACAGTATTAATTTTATGTAAAAATTAATTTTTTATTAGTTACTAATTTTAATTTATATTAAATATAGCTTTTATTTTTTAAAATTCAATTATATAAAATATAATTACTTAATAACATAATATATTAAAAATCTAAACTTTATCAAAAATTAAAAATATAAGTAATTATAATATTATAAATTATTTTAAGTATTGTATAGATACTAATTTGTAAATTATAAAGTAATTTATTAAAAATTATCATTAACATAAAAATTAATGATGTTTAGTATATTTATTTTGATTAATTACTATATTAAAAAATAAATTATTAAATATATTAATATGAGTATTTATAATGGAAAATTAATAGTAGTAGAAGGATTAGATGGAGCTGGAAAAACTAGCGCTGCTAAACAAATATTAAAGATATTACGTTATTATGGCATAGTAAATGTTAATATTGTTCGTGACCCTGGTGGAACACCATTATCCGAAATGTTAAGATTACTTATTACTGGTAAGTTTAATTATAATATTGATGAACCTACTAATTATGCAGAATTATTTATGTTATATGCTGCCAGAGTTCAATTAATCGAAAAATTTATTAAACCTAAATTAAAAAAAAATTATTGGATTATTAGTGATAGATATTATCTTTCTTCTTATGCATATCAGAGCGGTGGTAGATGTATTAATGATCAAATACTAAAATTCTTAGATAATATGATATTACATGGAGTTTATCCAGATTTAACTATATTTTTAGATGTATTACCTAAAACTGGTTTAAATAGAGTAAAGAATAATAATACTAAATTAGATCGTATAGAAAATGAGTCATTGACTTTTTTTTATCGTGTTTATAATTATTATAAAAAATTAGTTAAATTTAATAAAGATATTATTTGTATTAATGCCAATCAATCTTTATCTATAGTAAATAAAGAAATTAACTATTATATATCAAAATGGCTTATGAAAATAATGTAAATAATTTTATGTGGTATCCTTGGTTAAACAACCAATATAAGAAAATTATTAATTTTTATAATAAAAATAAATATAGTGCAATAATTTTATGTAATTCAACTAATGACAATAGTAACAATTTACTTTGTTACGCGATTAGCCGTAGATTAATATGTCAAAATAGTAATTATTATAAATCTTGTAATACATGTAATAATTGTATGTTAATGTCTAATAATAATTATCCATATTATTATAAATTACATTACTTAACATTAAATATACAAAAAATTAGAGATATTATCTCTAACATTAACAAACTTAGTTTTAAACAGGTAAAAGTTATACATATTACTAATATTGAAAAATTAACATATCAAATAATTAGTACATTACTAAAAATTATAGAATATCCACCATCAATGACATATTTTATTTTGTCATGTAATAATATTTCAATTGTACCTATGACAATAAGAAGTAGATGTATTTGTTGGAATATGCAAATTCCTAGTGAAAATTATAGTATTAAGTGGCTACAAACAATTATTCATAACAAAAATGAAATTATTATTCGTACTTCTTTACGGATTTGTAATGGTAGTCCTATTAACGCAATATTATTATTAAAATCAAAATTATGGAATAATAGATATATATTAATTAATCAATTAAGTCATGCTTTATTAAAAAATAATATGTTATTATTGTTACCTATTTTAAACAATAATGATAAAGAAATAATATATTTGTTAATTACATTTATTAGTGATATTATTAAGTTAATGAAAAATACTAGTGAATTATTTTTGATGAATCTTGATTGTATTAGCAAAATAAAGAGTTTGTTACGTATAAATAATATCTACAAAATATATAAATTATGGGATAACTTGGTTAATTGTTGGTATTATTTAAATTATAAAAATAATGTAAATCGTGAGTTATTAATATTGCATCTTTTAATTAATTGGTAACTTTGAATTATGTTTTTAATTGATTCTCATTGTCATATTGATAAATTCCATTATGATGGAATTGTAGATTATAATTTAAAAAATTTAGTATTTAATGCTGAATTAAATGATGTTAAATTATTATTGACAGTATGTACTAAATTAAACTATTTTCATGAATTAATTAATATTAATAAAAATTATAGAAATATACTAATTTCTTGTGGTGTACATCCTTTATTTATTGATAATAATTATACTTATAATAAGTTATTGGATTTATCACTAAATGATAACGTTATTGCAATTGGAGAAACAGGGTTAGATTTTTTTTATGAAAAAAATTTAATAAGAAAAAATATACAAAAAAAAGTATTTATTGATCATATACTAATAGCAGAAAAGTTAAATAAACCAATTATTATACATACCAGAAATTCGTTTCAAGATATTATAAGTATACTAAATAGTTATAATAAATTATCTGGAGTATTTCATTGTTTTAATGAAGACACTAAATGTGCTAGTTTAGCATTAGATATTGGTTTTTACATATCATTTTCCGGAATCTTAACATTTAAAAATGCTAAAGTAATTCGAGAAACATTAAAATATGTACCATTAAATAAATTATTATTAGAGACGGACTCACCGTATTTAACTCCTGAACCATATAGAGGTACTTATAATCAACCGGCTTATTTAAAAAATATTATTGAGTGTGTTTCAATAATAAAAAATGTTTCATTAAAAAAATTATCTGATATATTACTAAATAATTTTTTACAATTATTCAAAATTAATATATAGAGTATTATAATGAATAAACATTGTATTTTTATGAATATTATAAATAACAAAACTAATACTAAAATTTTATATCAAGATGATTTTGTTACTGCTTTTCATGATATTAATAAGAAAGCCCCGGTACATATATTAATTGTAACTAATAAATTAATTGCTTCATTAAACGATATTAATGATGATGATACTGTTTTATTAGGTAAATTATTAATTGTTGCTACTAAAATGGCTAAAAAATATCGTATAGATAAAAGTGGTTATAGATTAATTATAAACTGTAATTTTCATGGAGGACAAGAAATTAATCATTTACATGTACATTTATTAGGTGGTAAACCTTTAGGTAGTATATTATAGTGAGAATTAAATTATTAGCTAATACTATATTAATGACTATAGTGTTATTTACACTAAGTAGTTGCTCATTTAGTAAAGTAAAAAGTTTAAATATTAATAAGTTAAGTAAATTTTATCATAAATCTAATACTAATACTGATAATCTAACTAGTAGTAATAAAATTATAGATTGGTATAGTTATTTTTTAACAGTATTTAAACAATCATCAAAATTAAATATTATCAAAAATAATGAATTAATATTAGTTGATAGTATTATTAATAATACCAATAATTATCTAAATATAGAAAGTATTACTGAAGAATTAATAGAAGCATTAAGTAATTTTTTAGATAAAAAACAAATAGTGAGTATTCAACAACTAAAATTAGCTTATAACAAACTAGGTAGTGAAATTAATTCTATACCAGTATCCATAAACAAGTCAATATGGTTAAGTAATTACCTACATAGCAAGTATATAATGCGCACTACTATTAATAGTCATAATATTTTTCCTAATGTAGGAATACAAATTTTTAATACTAAAACAGGGGAAATAGTCTGGTCTAATAATTTTTAGACTAAATTTTCCAACCAAGTTATTTCATTTATCCAATTTTTTGGTGGGGTTTCTATAATTATGGGAATTTTATTTAATTCATTATTTAACATAATCCATTTAAACATTTTAATATTTATCATTCCTTGTCCTAGAGATGCATGTCGATCAATTCTGCTATTACATTTATTTTTTGAATCATTCAAATGAATAGCTTTTAAATATTTTAATCCAATAATATTATTAAATTTATTAAATACTTCGTAGTAATTATTACTTATATCATAACCAGCTGCAAAAGCATGACAAGTATCTAAACATACACCAATTCTATTCTTATTATTAATCATATTAATAATATTAGATAAGTGTTCAAAATCAAATCCAACACTACTTCCTTGTCCAGCAGAATTTTCCATAATTAATACAACATCATTAAATCTATTTAATGCTAAATTAATTGATTCTGCTATTCTTGTTAAACAATTATTAATGTTAATTTTATATAAATGATTACCTAAATGAAAATTAATTAGTTTTAATCCTAGTTGTTTACATTTATATAATTCACTAAAAAATAAATATCTTGATCTATTAATACCGCTAGTTGTTGGATGACCTAAATTAATTAAATAACTACTATGAACTAAAATTTGATCAGATGAATAATTATATTTTTTACAATTATTACGAAAATTAATAATTTCTTTTATATTTAAAAATTTATTTATTGAATTATTATCTGTTAAAAATAATGAAAATGCTTTAATTTTTAGTTTGTTAGCAATTAAAACTACATTAGATAGTCCATATTTTGTTGTAATATGAAAACCAATTAATTTTTTATTTTTCATATAATAATCAAAAGTAAATATTATAAAAATTTATAATTTTAATATAATTAATTATTTATAAAATAGATTTAGTCCAATCTTTTTACTTATTAAAGTTTTTACTATAAATAAGTTGTTTTTATCTTGAAAAAAATCGTATATATTTTTTGCTGTTTTTAAACCAACTCCTTTAATTCGCATTAATATTTTAATATCACTAACAATTAACGAATTAATATTTTTATAGAATTTCGATAGTAAAATTGATGTAACAATCCCCACCCCATTTATCCCTAATGAATATATAAAATTAGGTAAATTAATATTTTTTTTAGATTGTTTTATTTCACAAATAATTTTTTTTGCTAATCTATGATTTATACCACTGATCTTAATTAAATCAACTTCTTTTAAGTAAAATATATCTATTAAATTTGATATAATATTATTATTTATTAATTTAGATATTAATTTATTTCCTAAACCGGGAATATTAACAGCATTTTTTGATACAAAATGTTTAACTAATTCAGTAAATTGAGCACTACAATTTAATTTACCAGTACAGATTAATTTTGTTTTATTAGAATTATACTTAGTAACAGAATTACATACAGGACACTTATTTGGTATCTTTATTTTTATAGCATTGCTATTTCTTTTATATAACAATACTTTAGTAATTTTAGGTATTACATCACCTATTCTGCTAACAATTACAGTATCATTTATCATGATATTTAATTTTTCTATTTCATTAAAATTATGTAGACTAGCACTAGTTATATTAGCACCAGCAATATTAATCATACTTAATTTAGCTACTGGAGTGATAACTCCAGTTCTACCAACTTGATATACAATATTTTTTACAGTAGTAATTTTTTCATGTGAAGGAAATTTATATGCTATAGCCCATTTATGAATTTTATTAGTCACACCTAATTTCTTTTGCATTGCAAAAGAATTTATTTTAATTACTATACCATCAGTATTAAAATTAAGTAGTGCCTTTTTTTTATGCATATCATGATAAAATTTTATTATGTCTTTAGTATTAGTAAAACAACTAATGTATTTATTGATTGGTATTTTGTATAATTTTAAATATTGTAATAAATTGTAATGATAATCAAAAAACAATTCTTTACTGATAATGTCAGCACTGTAACAATAAAAACCTAATAACTTTTTATCAGAAACATCTAAATTAGATTTTCTTAATGCTCCAGCTACATTATTACGTTCATTAAGTAAATTAGATTTATTATTTCTAATTAAAAATACTTCACCCCTAATCTCTAACAATGATGGAATTTTAGTGATATTGTTTTCTATTGATAATGGAATACTGCTTATATTAAGTATATTATTAGTTATATTTTCTCCAATATAACCATTACCTCTTGTAACTGCATATTTTAATTTACCATTTTCATATAAAATACTTACAGCTACTCCGTCAATTTTTGGTTCACAACAATATACGATACGATCAACTTTAAATATATTACGTATTTTATTATCAAAATTTATTAAATCATTATATTTATATATACTATCAAATGATAACATTGGTGAAATATGATGAATACTATTATGAAAATTTTTAATATTTACATTTATTTTTTGAGTTGGTGATTCTGAAGTAATTAAATCCGGTCTATAATTTTCTAATAAAATTAATTCCTTTACAGCTTGATCATATTCATAATCTGAAACAATTGGTTTATTTTTTACATAATATAAATAGTTCCAATAATTAATTAATTTACGTATACTAATAATTTTTCTTTTAATTTTACCCATATTAATATCTTTAATAAATAGTATTTACAATATAAAATTTATCTAATTATAAATTAATTTAATAAGTTAATATATTTAATTTATCAAAAATTAGAAATTAATTTTGTATTAATTATGAAATAATTGATAATATATAATTAATTATATAAAATTCTATACTAAAGTATTTAACTAAATGATAATTGTAGGTAATATATTTTGAAACAATTAAAATTTTTAAAAAAAAGTATTAATCTATCTATAGATACTGGTAATATTAATTATATTAAACATTATATGGTTGATCATGTAACTACAAATCCATCAATAATTTTTAAAATTATTAATTCTTATGGTTATAAAAATCTTTTAGATAATGCAATATTATACGCAAGAAAAAAAAGTATTTTTTTAACAAGAAGAATAAATTATGCTATAAATAAATTTTTAGTTAATTTAATTAATAAAATTTTAAACATTATATCTGGTACTATTTCTATAGAAATAGATGCTAGATTTTCTTTTAATATTGATTTATGTATAAGAAAAGCACAAGAATTAATAAATATGTGTAAGGAATATGATATTGATAAATCACGTATTTTAATAAAAATAGTTTCTACTTGGGAAGGAATAAAAGCAGCTGAAGAACTTCAAAAAAGTGGTATTAATTGTAATTTAACATTAATACTATCTTTTGTTCAAGCTAGAGCTTGTGCTGAAGCTGGAGTATATTTAGTATCTCCTTTTATTAGTAGAATTAATGATTGGTATATTAATAATAAGAATAATAATTATAATAATAATTATGATTATGGTGTACACTTAGTAAAAAAGATAAATAAATTTTATAAATATTATAATTATAAAACAGCAATCATGGGAGCTAGTATACGTAATATTGATCAAATTGTATCATTAATTGAATGTGATTATTTAACAGTTCCTCCAAATATATTATCTAAACTAGAAAATATTAGTTTTATAAAAAATTCCATAATTAATAAATATAGTTGTAATAATAAAAATAAATTACCATATATATCAGAAAATGAATTTAAAACTAAATGTAGTAAGAATTTAGTTGTTATGAATAAATTATATGAAGGGATAAATAAATTTATTTCAGATCAAATTAATATAGAGTATTTTTTAGCATCTAAATTATATTAATTAGTGTGGTAATATAATTTTTGATTTTAATGGCTTTAATTAAATAAATGTTAATTAAAATGTTTACATCATTTTATGATAAATAGAAGAATTTTAGCAAATGCTATTCGTATATTAAGTATCGATGCTATACAAAATGCTAATTCTGGTCATCCTGGAACTCCTTTAGGTATGGCTGATATAGCTGAGGTACTTTGGAGAGATTATATAAATCATAATCCATTAAATCCATTTTGGTTTAATAGAGATAGATTTATTTTATCTAATGGTCATAGTTCAATGTTATTATATGCAATATTACATTTAACTGGTTATGACATTTCAATAAATGATTTAAGAAGTTTTCGTCAATTATATTCTAATACTCCTGGTCATCCAGAATACGGTATGGGAATTGAAGTAACTACAGGTCCATTAGGACAAGGATTTGCAAATGCAGTTGGTTTAGCTATCGCCGAAAAGTTATTATCAGTAAAATTTAATAAACCAAATTATAATATTATAGATCATTATACATATGTTTTAGTGGGTGATGGATGTATGATGGAAGGAATATCACATGAAGTAGGATCTTTAGCTGGGGTCATGCAATTAGGTAAATTAATTGTATTATATGATAGTAATAATATATCAATAGATGGTAATGTTAAAGATTGGTTTGCAGATAATACAGCATTAAGATTTAAATCTTATCACTGGCATGTATTAGATAACGTAGATGGACATAATAGTAAAGAAATTAGTAAAGCAATAAGACTTGCACGAAATGTTGTTGATAAACCATCATTAATAATTTGTAAAACTATTATTGCATTTGGTTCACCTAATAAAAGTGGTAAATCTATCTCTCATGGTGCTCCACTAGGAGAAGAAGAAAATATTGAAGTAAGAAAATTATTAAATTGGCATGATATGTCTTTATTTAAGATTTCAGAAAAAATTTATAGTTTATGGAATGCTCGTAATATAGGTAGACAAAAAGAATTAGATTGGGATAATAAATTAATACAATATACTAAACATTATCCTCATTTAGCAAAAGAATTAAAAAGACGAATAAAAAATAATTTACCAAAAAATTGGATTGATATTAATAATTATTTAATTAAAAAATTTTTAAAAAATAATCATGATTCTTCCACAAGACAAATATCTCAAAAGATATTAAATTACATCGGTGATTATTTACCAGAATTAGTTGGTGGATCTGCAGATTTATCAATTAGTAACTGCGTTTTATGGTCTAAGTCTAAATCTATTAATAGTGATATTTTTGGTAATTATATTAATTATGGAGTACGTGAATTTGGTATGACAGCAATTGCTAATGGTATATCATGTCATGGTGGGTTATTACCATACACTGCTACATTTTTAGTATTTTCTGATTATGCAAAAAATGCTATACGTATGGCAGCTTTAATGAAAATACGTCATATTATGATATATACTCATGATTCTATAGGTGTAGGAGAAGATGGACCTACACATCAACCAATAGAGCAATTATCAAGTTTGCGTATTATACCCAATTTAGTGGTTTGGAGACCATGTAATTATATAGAAACATTATTTTCATGGAAATTTGCTATTGAATATCAAGGTCCTACTGTTTTAGTTTTGTCTAAACAAATAATAAAACAAAAATATAATGTACCTAAAATTGAATTATCAAATATTATTAGAGGAGGTTATATAATAAGAAATTGCATCAAATTACCTGAATTAATAATTATTGCCACAGGATCAGAAGTTATATTGGCAATTGAGGCTTATTACTTGTTAAGCCAGGAAAATTACAATATTCGCGTAGTATCATTACCATCAACTAATGTTTTTGATTTACAAAATAATGATTATAAAGATTATGTGTTACCTAGCTTAGTAACTAAACGTATTGCTATAGAAGCTGGTGTTAGTAATTTTTGGTATAAATATGTTGGTATTAATGGAATTGTTATAGGAATCAACGAATTTGGTAAATCTGCTAAAGCAGAAGACTTATTTAATTTATTTAAATTTAATGTTAGTAATATTGTTAATCAAGCAAAAAAACTGTTGTAAAAATTTATATTAATGAATAATTTTAATATATTAAGTTCAGTATTATTTTTAACTAAAAAATTAATTAAAAGAAAATCTATTAGTCCAATCGATAATGGTTGTCAAGAAATTTTAATAGATAGATTAAATAAATTAGGTTTTATAATTAAATTACTTCCTAGTAAAAAGACTAGTAATTTTATTGCTTGGCACGGTAATAAAGAACCAACTTTAGCATTTTCTGGTCATACTGATGTAGTTGGTCCTGGAAATATTTGTAATTGGTATTTTAATCCTTTTAATCCTACTTTATATAATGGAATGTTATATGGTAGAGGCTCTGTAGATATGAAAGGAGCATTATCAGCTATGATAGTAGCAACAGAGTATTTTTTAAAGTATAATCCATACCATTTAGGTACTTTATTATTTTTAATTACTTCTGACGAGGAGTCAGAAGCTACTGATGGAACTATTAAAATAGTTGATGAGTTAATTAGTATAAATAAAAATATAAATTATTGTATTATTGGAGAACCATCTAGTATCTATAAATTAGGTGATAATATAAAAAACGGGCGTAGGGGATCATTAACTTGTAATTTAACTATTTATAGTAAACAAAAACATGTTGCTTATTATAGCATTTTAGCTAATCCTATTTATCAGGTAATAAATATAATTAGTCAAATATCAAGAGTTATAGAAAATTTAAATTTATTAAGTTTAATGACACCACCAACTACTTTTCAAGTTATTAATATTATTACTGATAATAATTATACTAATACAACTCCAAGAAAAATAATGATACAACTTAATTTTCGTTTTAATTATAAACTTAAAGTATCTATTATTAAGAATAAAATTGAGTTATTAATTAATAAATATAATTTAAACTATAAAATTAATTGGGTAATTTCTAGTAATGCCTTTATTAGCCGTACTGGCAAGTTATTAAGGATAGTTAAAGAAGCAATTAATTTTTATCAAGGTATCATGCCTAGCATTAATAATAATGGTGGTACTTCTGATGGAAGATTTATTAATAAATTAGGAACTCAAATAATTGAGTTAGGTTTAATAAATAAAACTATTCATCAAGAAAACGAATGTGTAAGTATAACTGACTTACAACAACTAGTAAAAATATATTATCGTATTATAAAAAATATATTAACTTAAAAAACTATAAACCAGCAATATTCATATTATTAATTAATAATGATCCACATTTAATATTACTTCTTAATTCAATATCATTACTAATACTACTAATATTACTAAACATATCACTTAAATTACTAGCAATAGTTATTCCACTGATCGGATAAGAAATACGACCATTTTTTATTAAAAATCCAAATACTCCTTTAGAGTAATTACCATTATTAATATTTACTTCATGCCCCATTAATTCTGTTACTAACACACCATTATACATTAATTTTAATAAATCACTAAAATTAATATTATTATTTGTTACATACCAGTTATAAATTCCCCCAGCATGCCCATTATTACTAAGATTTAATTTTCTAGATGAATAACTATCTAATAACCAAGTATTTAATACTCCATTTTTTACAATAAAAATATCATTAGTTTTTACTCCTTCGCGATCAAATGGAGTGGATCCAAGTTCATACGGAATATTAGGACGTTCAATAATATTCAACCAACTAGGAAATATAATTTTCTTGAATTTCTTTATCAAGAAAGTAGACTTTTTATATACATTATATCCATTAATAGCTTTTGCTAAATAATAAAATAGTTCAATAGCTACTTCTGATAAGAATATTACAGGATATTGTTTAGTTTTTATTACATTAGAATTAAGTCTTTGTATGGCACGATACGCTGCTCTTTCACCTACTACATGATATGGTTCTAACTTATTAAAATCAGAATTTATAGTATAATAATAATCTCGTTCCATATTATTATTATTTTTTGCAATTACTTGACAATGTATTTGGTAACAACTATAAGTGTAACTTTGTAGCATACCATAACTATTACCAAATGTTCGTATAGTATAACAGTAATCAAAATATCCATAAGTGTTATTAATTAATTTACTATATTTTTTGGCTGATTGTTCGACTAAATTTACTATATCTATACACTTATTATATGTTAACTCATACGGATTAAATAAATTTAAATTTGGTATTTTATTAATAGCTAGTTGTTTTAAATCTGCTAAATCATGAGCATCATCTGGAGATAAATATTTTATTATAGCAATTAAATTATGAACTATTTTAATTAATTCTTTTAATTTAGTATTACTTGATGAAGTACTACTTTTCTTATTTTTAAAAAAAATATCAATAGTAATATTACTATGATTGTGAGATTTAATATATTCAATTTTATTGTTACACGTACTAAAAGTACTACCAATTGTAGTAATAAAATTAATTGCTGCAGTAGCAGAATAATTATTAATTAATGTTAGTAACTCATTAATAATTTTTTTTGCATAGTAAATTTTTTCTTTTATCTCTAATAAATTATTCATATTAAGTTCATTAATTACATTTAATACCAAATACTTTTAGTAATTTTTTATATATTAGAATAATATTAATTCAATAAAATATCTATTAATTTATAATTATTAAATATTTCAAGACTATTATTTACATATATAAATTTATCATAATTAAGTATGTTTAAAAAAATATTATTAAATATATATTGGTACTAAATTTTCTAATTTAGTTAATTTATTTATATTAAATTTATTCACTACTAATGCACACATATCTAATATATTACAATTATTACTATTTAGTATAGTAAATTTATTGCTTATATAAGATTTTTTTTTAGGATACAAAAACCAAAAATTACCAGTTAATACCCAATTACCTAATAAGTTATTACAAAAAGATATAATATCTTTAATATCCAACAAAATAATTTTATTCTTTAAATACCAATTATTATTATTTTTACAATATTTAGCAACATATAATTTATTATTATATGCATAGTTAACAACTAATATCTTTTTAGTTTTAGTACAACGCCATGCTCCTTCAGCTAATACAACAAGGTTAGATACACTAATTAATGGTATATTATTACTAAATGATAATCCTTGAGCTATACTATTAATTATTCTAATTTTAGTAAAACTACTTGGTCCATTATTAAATGCTAGTGCGTGTAGTTCTTTTAAAGAAATATTAGAATTAAAAAAAACATTATTAATTGTTGTCAATAAATAATTAATATAATCATTATTATTTATTATGATACCACATAATATTATGTTAAATTTATTTATTAATGCTACTGAATAATCAGTTGTTGAATTATTAATAATTAGTATGTTCATAATTAGAGTACATTATACTAATTTTAGTTGTATTTTAAATATAAATTTAATATTATTATAATATATGTCATTAAATTTAATAACTCTACCATACAAAGATAATTTTTTATTATCTTTATTATTAAAATTATACAATAAGTCGTGGACAATGTTATTACATTCTGGAAAAAGTAATAATCAAAATTGTCGTTATGATATTTTTGTAACTGATCCAATAATTAAATTAATTACTTATGGAAAAATAACTAAAATACAGCACAAAAATAATATTTTATTTAGTCATGAAAATCCTTTTTTATTAGTTAATAATTACTTAAATAAATTTAGAATTAAAACTAATTTTAATAGTGAGATACCATTTCATGGCGGGGCAGTTGGTATTTTTGGTTATGATTTAATACGTAATATTGAATATGTACCTACAATTGCCAAAAATGATATAAATATTCCAGATATGATAGTTGGTATTTATAATTGGGCTATAATAACTGACCATAAGAAGAAAATTAATATTTTAATTGGTTATAATAATTTAAATAAAATATTAAGTAATATTGAAATATTAATAAATAATAGTACTAAAATTAATACTAATTTTTCAGTAAAATCGTGGAAATCTAACATGACCTTATCTGAATATAAAAATAAATTTAATTATATTAAACAATGTCTATATTCTGGTGAATGTTATCAAGTATGTTTAGCACAACGTTTTAGTACTGTATATCATGGAAACGAAGTAATTGCTTTTAATAAATTATTAAATTATAATCAGGCTCCTTTTTCAGCTTTTATAAAATTTGATAATTGTTCTATTATTAGTTTATCTCCAGAAAGATTTATAAAAGTAAATAATAGAAATATTACTTCTAGTCCAATTAAAGGTACTATAAAAAAGTTAAATAATGTCAATAATGATAATTTACAAATTACTAAATTATTAAATTCTGCTAAAGATAAAGCTGAAAATATTATGATTGTGGATTTAATACGTAGTGATGTTAGTAAGTTATCTATACCTGGTAGTGTATATGTATCATCACTGTTAAAATTAGAAACTTATAAATCTATACATCATATAGTTAGTACTATTAATGCTAAATTAATGCAACAATATAGCAATCTTGAATTATTAAATTCATGTTTTCCTGGTGGATCAATTACCGGAACTCCTAAATTAAAGGCTATAAATATTATAGAACAATTAGAACCTAATAGAAGAAATTTATGGTGTGGTAGTATTGGTTATATTAGTTACTGTGGTAATATGGATACTAATATTAGTATTAGAACTTTAATTATGAATAATAATAAAATTTATTGTTCTGTTGGTTCTGGTATTGTATTGGATAGTAATATGAAATCTGAGTTTGATGAAATGTTGGCAAAAGTTGATTCAATTATTCCTATATTAAATAAAAATAATTTTTATTAAAAAATTATTTAAAAAATTGGCTAATTTTTGCTTTTAAAATATCTATTGCTATTCTATTTTTTCCTCCTTTAGGTACAATAATGTCAGCATATTGTTTAGATGGTTCAATAAATTGAAAAAACATTGGCCTAACTGTTTTTTTATATTGATATATTACTGAATCTATTGATCTTCCTCGTTCATTGACATCTCGTTTAATACGTCTTACTAAACAAATATCTAATGGAGTATCTATAAAAATAGAAAAATTCATTTCTTTTCTTAGTTTTATATTAGTTAAAAGTAATATACCTTCTAAAATTATAACTTTTTTTGGCGATAAATATCTTGTAATCCGTGTTCTTGTATGTTCTGTATAACTATAAATAGGTATTCTAATTGGTAATCCAGATTTTAATTTATATATATGTTTTAATAACAAATTATGATCCATAGAATTTGGATGATCATAATTTGTTTTTGTTCTTTCAATAATTTTAATGTTACTCTGATCTTTATAATAACTATCTTCTGGTATAATACCTATATTATTATCTCCAACTTGTTCTCGTAGCTCTTTATATAAAGTACTAGCAATAAGACTTTTTCCAGAAGCAGAAGCACCAGTAATACCAATTATAATACATTGGTTAAATTTATTGACCATAAAATTAAATATAAAATATAAAAATTATGTTTTATTATAGTAAATTTAGTAATAAAAATGAATTAATATATATTTTATAAAATAATTTATTTTATTTTTTAAATACATATTAAATATAGTATTTAACTATTGTATAATAAAGAACAAATTATAAAAAAATTAAGTAGTTAATATATGTATAAAAAGATACTAGTAACATGCGCATTACCATATGCTAATGGGCCAATTCATTTAGGTCATATGTATGAACATATACAAGCCGATATATGGGTACGTTATCAAAAATTAATTGGTAATACAGTTTATTTTATTTGTGCTGATGATGCTCACGGGACACCAATTGTATTACATTCAAAAAAATTAGGTCTATCTATAGATCATATGATTCATCAAATATATTTAGAACATATTAACGATTTATACAAGTTTAATATTAATTATGATAATTATTATTCGACACATAGTATTGAAAATAAAGAATTATTGATTAGTATTTATACAAAATTAAAACAAAAAAAATTAATATATAGTGATGTAATTGCTCAATTATATGATGTTAAACATAATTTATTTTTACCAGATCGATTTATTATTGGTACTTGTCCTAAATGCTTTTCTTCTAAGCAATACGGTGATTTTTGCGAGATTTGTAGTACTACATATAATGCATTAGAATTAATAAATCCTAAATCTGTATTATCTAACACAACTCCAGAAGTACGTATGTCTAAACATTTATTTTTTGATTTACCAATATTTAATAATATTTTATATAAATGGATTAATTCTGGTGTTTTAGATTATTGTTTAATAAATAAAGTTAAAGAATGGTTTAATGTTGGATTAAAACCATGGAATATATCTAGAGATGCTCCTTATTTCGGTTTTTTAATACCCAAAGAAGTTAATAAGTATTTTTATGTGTGGTTAGATGCTTCTATTGCTTACATAAGTACTTTCAAAAATTTTTGTCAGAAAAATAGAAACGTTAATTTCTATGAATTTTGGTGTGAACATTCCAATACATATTTATACCATTTTATTGGTAAAGATATTGTGTATTTTCATAGTTTATTTTGGCCTGCAATTCTTCATAGTATTAATTTTCGCAAACCTAGTAAATTATTTGTACATGGACATGTTAATATTAATGGAGAAAAATTATCTAAATCAAAAAATAATTTCATTACAGCTAATTCATACTTATCTGTATTAGATGCTGATTATTTACGTTATTATTATGCTAGTAAATTAACGTTAGGTATTAGTGATATTAATTTTAATTTAGAAGAATTTGTGCAAAAAATTAATAATGATATTATCAATAAAATAATTAATTTAGCAGCGAGAAGTGCTAGATTTATAATAGATAAATTTAGTGGATACTTATCAAAAAAAATATTTGATCAAACATTAAATAATATTTTTATTAATTCATCTAATGATATTCAAATAGCTTTTGAACAATTAAATATTAGTTTAGTAATAAGAAAAGTTATATATTTAGCTGATTTAGCCAATATTTTTATTCATAATAATAAACCATGGTTATTAACAAAAAAAAATAATTATCATGATTTACAAGGTATTTGTTCTATGGGTATACATTTATTTGCTATTATTATGGCTTATCTTAAACCTATTCTACCTGCTTTAGTAGAAAGAACAGAATTATTTCTTAATACTAAATTGGTATGGGTTAATCATGTTAATTATTCTAAATTAATTACTAGTAGAATTAATTCGTTTACTCATTTAGCAAAAAGAATAGAATTAACACAAGTTAAATTAATTATGATATAGTTCAAAATTATATAATCTAAAATAGAATTATAAGTATTTTATGTTAAAAATACCTTGTTGTTGGAAGTAATTATTATTAATAATTGAATTAATAAATTTAATATTTGTATTTATTCCATCTATAATTAGCTCATTTAGAGCATTTTTCATACGTAAAATAGAAATATTTCGATTTTTACCAAAACATATTAGTTTTCCAATCATAGAATCATAGTATGTAGGAACTTTATATCCACTATAGATATGAGATTCCCAACGAATACCTAATCCCCCAGGAGGATGAAAATAATTAATTTTACCAGCACTTGGTATAAATTTATCAGAATCTTCTGCATTAATTCGACATTCAATAGCATGACCTAAAATATCAATATCACTTTGTTTTATTGATAATGGTTGTCCAAGAGCAATTAGTAATTGTTCTTTTACTATATCTATACCAGTAATCATTTCAGTTACTGTATGTTCTACTTGAATTCTAGTATTCATTTCTATAAAATAGAACATGTTATCCTTGTATAAAAATTCAAATGTACCTACTCCCCTATAATTAATTGCAATACAAACTTCAATACACTTATCTCTAAGATTTTTTAGTAAATCGTCATTAATATCAAGTACTGGAGCTTCTTCTATAATTTTCTGATAACGTCGTTGTATTGAACAATCTCGTTCATATAAAGTAACTACGTTGCCGTAATTATCAGCTATAATTTGTATTTCAATATGTCTAGGACTATCTAAATATTTTTCAATGTAAATAGAGTAATGATTATTAGTAATTTTTTCTTCTGTTTTTATAAAATTTAGTGATGAAATTAAATCTTTATCATTATGTACAATATACATATTTTGACCACCACCACCATATGCTGATTTAATTATTAAAGGATAACCAATATTATTAGCTATATTAATATTTTTTTTTGTATCATTTAATGATAAATAACTTGATCCTAAAATACATCGTATTCCCATTTTTTTCATAGTTTTTATAGCAAGAATTTTATTACCCATTAACTTTATGGTACTAGCTTTTGGCCCAATAAAAATAAATCCAGATTTTTCTACCTGTTCAGCAAAATTAGCATTTTCTGATAAAAAACCATAACCTGGATGAATAGCCGTTGATTTAGTAATTTCTGCTGCAGATATAATTGCTGGAATATTTAAATAACTATTTTTAGGTTCTGGTAGACCTATACATATTGTTTCATCTGCTAAAAATACATGTTTTAGATTTTTATCTATAGTTGAGTATACAGCTACTGTTTTAATATTTAATTCCTTACATGCTCTAAGAATACGTAAGGCAATTTCTCCTCTATTAGCAATAATAATTTTATGTAACATAATTATTTTCAAGAATTATTAATGGTTCATTAAATTCTACTGGTTGTCCATTTTTTAATAAAATATTTTTTATTACACCTGATTTTTCTGATTTAATTTGATTCATTACTTTCATTGCTTCAATAATACATATGATATCACCAATATTAATTTTTTGTCCTATTTGAATAAATGGTTTTGCATTTGGATAAGGTGTGCAATAAAAAGTACCTACCATAGGTGATCTTATTATATTATTTTCGTTTGTATCTTCTAATTTATCATTCTTTTGATTATTATTTTTATGTTGTTTTACTAATTTATGGTTTATACCAAAATTATTACGACTTAATTTAATAGTTTCCTGATTTTCTTTAATTTCTAATTCTAGAATACTAGAATTTTCAATTAAAGCTATTAATTTTTTTATTTTATTAATTTTCATAATATAATCCAAATTATAAAATTTATTATTTACTTATTAAGTATTTTACTGCTTTTTGTAAAGCAAAATAATATCCTTCTGATCCTAAACCTGATATTGTACCTAATGCAATATCAGAAAAATATGAATAATTACGAAAATATTCTCTTGCATATATATTAGAAATATGTATTTCTATAAATGGTATATTAACTGCTATTAATGTATCTCTCAATGCAATACTAGTATGTGTAAAAGCTGCTGGATTAAATAATATGAAATTAACATTACTGTATGATTGCTGAATACAATTAATTATTTTATGTTCTGCATTAGATTGGAAATAACTAAAATTAACTTTTAATTTATTTGCTAATAATTTAAGATTACGTATAATATTATTAATATTAATATTACTGTAATATTTATTTTCTCTTAATGATAGAATATTAATATTTGGTCCATTAATTAGTAGTATATTAAATTTATTATGCATGTGTTTTTAATTATAGTAATTTAAAAAAATCTAAATTTGTTAATATTTTATTACTTATTATATTAGTATTAAAATGATAGAGTATATATATTTTATTGTAAATTTAAAATGTATATTTAATTTATTTTTTATCTAAAAAATAAATAAATTTTTAAGTTATTTATTATTTTTGTTATGTTAAAAAAAATAAGAGGTATTTTCTCTAACGATTTGTCTATAGATTTAGGAACAGCAAATACTTTAATATATGTTCGTGGACAAGGAATTGTATTAAATGAACCATCTGTTGTTGCTATTAGACATGACCGTATGGGATGTCCAAAAAATGTTGCTGCTGTTGGTAGCGCAGCAAAACTAATGTTAGGTCGTACTCCTGGTCATATTTCTGCTATTAGACCAATGAAAGATGGAGTAATTGCTGATTTTTTTATTACTGAAAAAATGTTACAACATTTTATTAAACAAGTTCATAGTAATAGTTTTATGCGTCCTAGTCCTAGAGTATTAGTTTGTGTACCTGTTGGAGCTACTAGAGTAGAACGTAGAGCTATTAAAGAATCTGCTCAAGGAGCAGGTGCTAGAGAAGTATTTTTAATTGATGAACCAATGGCAGCAGCTATTGGTGCTGGATTACCAGTGTCAGAAGCAATTGGTTCTATGGTTGTTGATGTTGGTGGAGGAACTACAGAGGTAGCAGTTATTTCTTTAAACGGTGTGGTATATTCTTCTTCAGTAAGAATTGGTGGTGATCGTTTTGATGAAGCTATTATTAATTATGTTCGTAGAAATTATGGTTCATTAATAGGAGAGGTAACAGCAGAAAGAATTAAAAATAGTATAGGATTAGCTTGTATTAATAATAATGATGAAATTAAAACTATTGAAGTTAGGGGGCGTAATTTAGCAGAAGGTATTCCTCGTAGCTTTAGTTTAAATTCTGAAGAAATATTAAGTGCTTTACAAGAAACTTTGACAGGTATTATTAGTGCTATTATGATAGCACTAGAACAATGTCCTCCAGAATTAGCTTCTGATATTTCAGAAAAAGGAATGATATTAACTGGTGGTGGTGCATTATTAGTTAACTTAGATCAATTAATTATGGATAAAACTAGTATTCCAGTAATCATTGCTGATGATCCACTTACTTGTGTTGCTAGAGGTGGTGGTAAGGCATTAGAAATGATAGATATGCACGGCGACGACTTGTTAAATATTGAATAAAAGGAACAAATTTTATTTTATTTTAGTTCCTCCAACTACCATTTGATCTATTTTTATTGTTGGTTGACCCACAGTAACTGGAATAGTTTGTCCATTTTTACTACATAAACCAATTCCACTATCTATTTTTAGATCATTACCAATCATAGAAATTTTATTCATAATTTCAATACCTGATCCAATTAATGTTGCATTTTTAATTGGTTTATTTATATATCCATTTTTTATTAAGTAAGCTTCTGAAGTTGAAAATACAAACTTACCAGAAGTTATATCTACTTGACCACCACTAAAGTTTACAGCATATATACCATAATCAACACTTTTAATAATATCTTGAGTATTAATATTACCCGGTAACATATACGTATTAGTCATTCTTGGTATTGGTAAATGTGCATATGATTCTCTACGACCATTACCAGTTGGTTTTAATCCCATTAATTTAGCATTTAATTTATCCTGCATATATTTTACTAGATAACCATTTTTAATTAATACATTATATTGACTAGGAGTACCTTCATCATCAATTCTTAATGATCCTCTAGAATCTTGTAAAGTACCATCATCAACAATAGTACATAATTCTGATATAACTAATGTATTTAATTTATTACTAAATACTGAACTACCTTGTCGATTAAAATCACTTTCTAAACCATGACCTACAGCTTCATGTAGTAATACTCCTGGCCAACCTGATCCTAATACCACAGGCATTGTTCCTGCAGGAGCTGGAATAGCAGATAAATTAACTAATGCAATTTTTAGAGCATTATATACTAAATCATGCACACAAATATCTTTTTCAAAAAAACATTTATAATCTGTTCTTTTACTACTACTACTTGATCCCCATTCAATTTTATTATCTTGCTCTACTTGAACATTTATTGATAAATTAACTAATGGTCTAATGTCAACAGTTAATATTCCATCTGATGTAGCAACTAATATATATTCATAAGAACTAGATAATGTTACAATAACTTCTTTTACTCTTCGATCCATGTTTCTTGCTGTGTGGTTTATATTATATAGTAGCGATATTTTATCATCCATATTTAAACTATTTAATGGGTTATTATGAGAGTAAATATTTTGTTGTATATTTTGAGGAGTTAGTATTTTAACTTTAAAATTACCATATTGATTAGTGATATCACGAGCTAATATAATACTTTTTTGTAATGTATCATTGTTAATTTGGTTAGCATAAGCAAATCCAGTTTTATTATTATGAATAACTCTAATACCAACTCCATTATCAACACTATAATTACTATGTTTAATAATATTATTTTCCATTACTAGTTGTTCATAATATAATAATTGTATATATATATCGGAATAATGTATATTATAATTATTAACATATTCTAATATAGAAAATAAATCACTATGTGCAATCTTATTTTGTGTTAATAATATGTCAGTAACTTGATCTAGTATCATACTAATATAAAATAATTTAAATGTATTAAGTTCATGTAAAACATTATAATAAATAATAAAATTATATTACAATATAAGTTTTGAATAAATTAAATAATAAATTTGGGTATATACCTAGTACTAATAATAATAGAGAAAGAATTATAGTATACACTAAACAAATTATTTTAGTTACATCATAATTAATAACATTATTATAATTTGTGTATTTATAAGTACTACCGATAATACGTAAATAGTATACAAAACTAATTATAGTAGTTACTACCATAATGACCATTAACCACCAAATATGATAACTACTAATATACAAAAACATATAAAATTTATTAATAAACCCTAAAGTTACTGGAACCCCAGATAATGATAATATATTAATTATTAGTAAACTTGTCAATAGTGGGTATTTGTAAAATATTCCATAATATGATGATAGTGGTAATATATCATGTTTTTTATTTTGATAATTACTAATTATATGTATAATTGTAATAATATTTAAATTAGTAATAATATAGTTTACAATATTGCTAAATATTATTGGTATAAAATTATTATTATAATATGCAATTACTAATCCAATTGATAAATAGCCAATATGTGATATTGAAGAATAAGCTATTATTTTTCTAAGATTAGTTTGACTTAGTGTCATTAAATTACCTATGATAATAGATAAAACAGAGATAGCCATTACTATATGTACAAAATTATCATCATTTAATAAATTATATAGTACTAATTTAAATAGTATAACAAATGTAGCTAATTTAACTGTTATATTAAGTATAACTAAAATTGGAATTGGTACATGTTGGTAAATATTATTAACCCATAAATGACATGGTACTAATGATAATTTAAAACAAATACCAATTAATAGTATAATTAATCCTGATATATAAATTTGTTTATTACTAATAATATGTTTTGTGACTAGTAGTAAACTATGACTACTATTATATATTAACAATATACCTAACATAATTAATAATAATGTTATAATAGAGATAATCATATATTTAATTGATATACTAACTATATAATAGTTAGTCTTATAGTTTATTGCTCCAATTAAAGATATAGATGTTAATTCCATACCTAACAATATAATTGCCAAATGATTAGTATTTATTAATAAGTAAGAACTAATAATTGTAATTAAAATAAATAAATAAACTTCATCATATTTAATATTAGATAACTTCATCCAATTATTAATTTGTATAATATTAATCATACTAATTATTAATATTAATATACTAAATAATTTTGTATGGTTATCAATAACAATTAAATTATTAATATTAATTATATTATGTTTATTAATAATCGTAGTTATTAACGCAAAAAATACTCCAATAATAGTAATCATATAGTTAATTATTGTTGTACAGTTTAATATAATTGTACATGTAACTAAAAATATTGATCCACCAATAATAATTAATGGTAATAACGTAAGGAATTCATAATTAATCATAATATTAAAAATACTCATTACTTTTACTTAAATAAAATATTTAAAATTAATTGTGGATATAAACCTAATAATAGTATTATTATTACTAGTAGTAATAATACTAATTGATCCTTTTTAGTAACGTTAAATACAAATTTATTAACTAATTTATATTCACCATAACATACTAGTTGTATTAATCTTAATGAAGGTATAACTAATAATAATAAACTAATAGTAGTAATTATTGTTAATATTGGATTAATATTAAAATTAGTTAATAATATTATAAATTCACCAATAAAATTACCAGTACCAGGTAATCCAAACATAGAAACAATTAGTATTATTAATAATGCTGGCACAACACCCATATTATCCCATAATCCGCTAATATTATTAATATTTCTTGTACCTAAATATTTATGAAAATATCCTGTCACAATAATTAATCCAGCAGTAGATATACTATGTGATAGTATAAATATTATAATACCAAAATAAGCAACATTATAAATATTATATATTGCTATTAATAGCAGTCCCATATGGGATATATTCATGTATGATATTACTCTCTTTATATCTGTTTGATTAAACGACATTATAGCGCCATAAAGAATATTAGATACACCAATTATAGATATAATTAATATAAATTTGTTAGAACTAATTGGAAAAAAAGGTATACAGAAACGTATAATACCATATATTGCTATTTTTAGCAAAAACCCATTTAAATCCATAACTCCATTAGCTGGAGCATATGTTTGTATATCAACATACCAATTATGTAAAGGTATAACAGGTATTTTAATAGCGAATGCTATAAATAATATTAACATTAATAAATATTCAGTATATTTATTTAAATTTAAAGATACTAAATCTTGATAATTAAAACTCCATATACCATAACTATTATGATATGCATTAGCTAAAGTAACAATAACACTCAATATACATAAACTACTAATTTGGGAATATATAAAAAATTTAGTTGCAGCTTTTAAACATAAAGTTTTATTAACTAATTTATTATAACCAAAATTAGTGGTTAAAAAATATATTGGAATATTAACTATTTCCCAAAAACTTAAAAATAAAAACATATTAATTGATAAAAATATACCAATAGTACTACTAATAATTATTAGTATATTAAAATAAAATAATCCCATATTAGGATAGTCATTTACTGATATGCACAATATTGATATTAATCCTAATAAAATTGTCAACAATAACATTATAATTGTTAAATTATCTATAGCTAAAACAAAATTAATACCGATAGTTGGTATCCAAGGAACATTATATATTAACAACCATGATGTATGATTAGAATATATTATATTTTGACATTTTTGATATATTAAAATAAATAACAATACTTCTACAAGTAAAGTAACAATTGCAATAATGTGAGGTAAAATATTATTAATACGCTCACATTGCCAACACAAGATACCACCAATTATAGGAATAATTATTAACCAGAGTAATAACATAATAAGTGATCTTAAAAGTATAATATTATACGATAATATATATAGATAATATTGCAACTAATCCTATTAGGATACTATTTATATACCAATGTAATACATTAGTTTCAGTATATAGTACAATACTACTAGTGTATTTTAACATAAAAATAACAAAATTAATTAATTTTACTAACGGATCAGATCTTAATTGACTAGTAATTAAATAATAAAATTTTACAATGGTATTTTTATATAATTGATCTAATCCGTATAATAATAAGTATTTTATACGTAAATAATAGTAATTATTATTGATAAGTAATATTCGATTATGCCAAATTATAATAGATATAATAAGGCTAATGATATTAATAATGATAAAAACTAATTCTAATAATATATGATTAATAGAATTATCATAATCAATAATATTAATTCTATGAGAAACTATTATTGCTCCAATAGCAGTAGCTAATATAATTAATATAATAATTGGTATGTCACGATAGATATTAAAATTATTTAATATCCTAAATTCAACACTAACTTTATTATATAAAGTTAGTATAACACGAAAAATATACATTGTAGTTATTATAGTACTAAATATCATAATACAAAGTAAATAATAATTATTATTAGTTAAGATATGATTAAGTATGTTACTTTTGGAATAAAAACCAGCTGTAATAATTGGAAATGCTGATAAAGAACTTCCTCCAATTAAAAAACCTATATATGGTATAATAGGTAATTTTTTTATTGAAGATAATTTAAATATATGTTGTTCATTAAAAACATTAATTAATACACCAGCAGAAAGAAATAATAATGATTTACAAAATGCATGTATAATTAAATAATATAAAGATGCGTTCCAAGCACCAATACTTAATGTTATTAACATATAACTAATTTGACTAACAGTAGAATATGCTAATATTTTTTTAATATTATTTTGTAATAGTGCTGATAAACTAGCTATGATTATTGTTATAACTCCTATACATTGCATAAACAATAACGTAGTTGGTGTAAGTATAAAAATTTTATGAATACGAATAACTAAATATATTCCAATAGTTACCATAGTAGTAGAGTGAATTAAAGCTGATACTGGGGTTGGTCCTACCATTGCATCTTTTAGCCATGAATACAATGGAAATTGTGCTGATTTACCAATGATTCCAATAGTTATCATATATGTAATTAGTGATAAAATAGTTTTATTATGATAATAATTTAAATTATTATCAATATCGTTAAAATTTAAACTATTAAATTCATAATAAATTAAAAATATTGCTATCATTAAAAATATATCACTAAATCGGTTCATAATAAAAGATTTCATAGCAGAATAATAATTATTATCTACACGATAATAAAATCCTATCAATAAATAACTACAAAAACTAACTAATTCCCATCCAAAAAACATAAAAAATAAATTATCTGCTAATATTACTATTAACATACTAGTAATAAATAAATTAATGTAAGCAAAAAATCTTGAGTAACCATCTTTTTTATTCATATACCATAATGAATATACATTAATTAATGATCCTATTCCTATAGTTAACCAAGACATTACTAATGATAATTGATCTAAATATAATGAATATGTTAGTGTTACTTTAGGTAAAAGCAATTTCCATAACGTCTGTTTCATTATCACAGTATTATTACTATAATAAATAGTAATTATTATAATAGTTACTATTGATAATCCAATAATGAAGAAATTAATTAAATTTATTGATAAATAATTATTTTTATTAATGCAACAAAACAATAAGTATCCTATAAACGGAAATAATATTAATAAATATAATAAGTTCATACAAATCCTTAATGTATATCATAAATATTAATAATATTATATGTACGATATGCTTTTAATATTAATGATAAATTAATACTAGTATCAACAGCAGCAATACTAATTATTACTAGATACATAATAAAACCATCAATTTGCCCTAAGTAATTACCTAATACTATAAATGCTAAAGCTATAGCATTTAACATAATTTCTATACTAATTAACATAAAAATCATATTATGATGTAATACTAATCCGATAAGTCCTATTATAAATATAATAAATGTAATAATTAATCCATAAGATAATGAAATCATATTTTTATTTTCTATTAATACATAATATTAATACTATAGTAGTTAATAACAGTAACGAAATTAATTCAACTAATAATATATAATGCTGAAAAAGAAACATACTAATATCATGAACAGTAAATAATATCTCTTTATATTCTGTAAAATTAATATTATTAATATGAATTAACAATATTAACATAATTAATGGTATTAACATACATAAGATAATTCTTTTATATGCTATATAATTATTAAAGTTTTCATTAAATAACATAATAATTATAGTAAACAACACAACAATTGCATTAGCATATAAAATAATTTCTAATATTCCAGCTAATTCCATTTTTAGTAAAAATAATATACATGACGTAAAACATAAAGATAACGCAAAATATAGTAAAGAATGTATAATATTATTAGTAAATATAGCTAAGATACTAACTATAATTAGTAGTGTAGTAGTAATGTAAAATAATAATATCATTTAATTCCTTATATTTTTTACTCAAAGCCCATTAAGGTAATAAACTTCTAGTATCTACTAGTTTAGTTTTACATTTATGATTGCATTTTTTATTTTTTAATAATCCAGATTTGTGATAAAAATTATAATTATGATATTTTCCAGTATTAGAAACTAATAAATTATGTTTTTTATATAATAAATTATTTCGATTATAACTACTTAACTCAAAATCTTTGGTTAATTGGATAGCTAAAGTAGGACATGCTTCTTCACAAAAACCACAAAATATACATCTTGCCATATTAATCTGAAAAATCTTTGGATACCAACGACCATTATCATCTTCAGTTTTTTGTAAAAAAATACAATTTACCGGACAAACTACGGCACATAAACCACAAGCTACACAACGCTCTGTTCCATCATTATTTCTTGTTAACACTATCTTACCTCTAAATTTATTAGATAAGTAAATAGCTTTATCGGGATACAAAATAGTTTCTCTTTTATTTAAAGCTTGTAATCCTACTAAATAAATACTACGTATTATTGTACCTATGATAATAATTAAATTTCTAATTTTTTTTAGAATAAACATAAACATCACCTAAATTATTATTTCTTATTTATTAAATAAATATATAAACGCGGTAACTAATAAATTTATTAAAGATATTGGTAAGCAAACTAACCAACTAAATGTTATAATATGATCGTATTTTGGTCTAAGTAATGATGCTCTAACTAAAATAAACAATATAATACAAAATATTAGTTTTATAATAAACCATAAATAAGCAGATAATAGTGGTCCATAACCCCCCCCAAGAAAAATAATTACTATCATAGCTGATGTTGCGATTATACTAATATATTCACCTATGAAAAACAAACTAAATTTTATACCAGAATATTCAATATGATATCCACTAACTAATTCTTGTTCTGATTCTGGATGATCAAAAGGATGACGATGGCAAATAGCTAAGCTAGCTATAAAAAAGTTAATAAATCCTAAAAATTGTGGTATAATGTTCCATAAGTGTCGCTGTGATTCAACTATATTTATTAAATCAAATGACTTAGATTTAATTACTACCCCCATAATAGATAATCCTAAGAATACTTCATAACTAATTACTTGTGCCACAGCTCGTATAGCTCCTAATATAGCATATTTATTATTACTAGCCCAACTAGCTAGTATTATTGGGTAAACAGATATTCCTGAAAGAGCTAGAAATAATAGCACACCTATATCTAACTTAGATAAAAATGTATTAGCTGTGATCGGTATAATAATAAATATTGGTAACATATAAATAAATGACATAATTGGAGCAATGTTAAATAAGTATTTGTTACTAAACTTTGGTGTCCAATCTTCTTTAAATAACATTTTAATCATATCAGCAACTACCTGTAATATTCCATATGGACCAACTCTATTAGGTCCATATCTGTGTTGTACTAATGCTAATATTCGTCTTTCAATAAAACTAATATAAGCAGCAGCTATGATTATAGTTAATAATAATATTATTAGTTTTATTAAATCAATTAAATTAAACATAATACACAATTATTTTTTTATATTATTAATAGTTAATCCAGATAAACATATTGGAATTCCAGGTAATCCTATTGGTAGTCCTACATTACCAGAACATAATTTATCACTTAATTTTGCAGGTAAAGTAAAATTATTACCCATACAAGTAAAAGTAACTAATGAATTATTTTTAATACTAAGTATTTTTGCATCTTCGTAACTAATTATAATATACGCTAATGAAGTAACTTGTTTAATTACTTTTATTTTTTGTGATGTTTCTTCACTACCAAACATATGCCAATATGGAATAATTAACCATTTACTAGATTTTTTATTATTATTTATGTAATTAAAATAATGCATATTTCCAATTTTTTTATCAAAAATTTTAATACTTGTATTAATATAATTATGATATTCATTGTCTAATACATTCATATTAATATCATTATATTTTATTTCATAGTTATTTATATTTTTTTGTTTATTAAAAAGTTCTTCGTCAGTAAAAAAACACTTACTATTTTTAGTACATAAATTATCTAAAGCATTATATCCACAATTACGTGGTATATTTGTAAATAATTCTTGTTTTTCTGAATTATTATTGTTTGTATCTATGATATTAATATTATTCAACTTAGATATATGTCTAGTTAATGATTTAGTAACATCATTAATATTTTTCCATTTTATTGGTTTATTTAAATATTTACTATTTATATTATGTAACCAATACCAACTATCCAATAAATAACTTTTATTATTTAAATATCTATCATATGGTTTAAAAAATTTTTGAATTCTACCTTCATAATTAATTACTGTACCACTACTTTCTATATTGCTAGTAGTTGGTATAATAATATTAGCTTTTTTCATAACATTGTTATATTTGTAGTCTAATATAATTATTGTACTAATATTATTTAGTAAATTATCTAATTTATTTTTTAATACATATCTATATAAATCATTTTCTAATATAATTAATCCATCTGCTACTTTATGTTTTAATAAATTTAAAGCTTGTTCTATACTACCCTGATTTTTAATCAAAGATAAACCAAGACCATTTGCATAATTAGTAATAAAATTAATACCTACACTAATCTTTTTATTTTTTAATGCCATTGCAATGTTTGCAGCTGCTTTAATTATATTTTTATTAGTAGTGGTACCACTAATAATTAATACTTTATTAGCATGAATTAAACTATGAGCAATATCATGAATTTTTTTTACTAATTTATCACTTATATTAATAATTTTAGGTGCTGTATTATCTATTACATTAGCTAACATAAATCCAAAACGCGCTTGATCATCCAATGATGCATAATAACACCAAGTTGCAATATCATCTAAATCAGTTACATCAACATTAGTAATAAATAACAAATTTTTTCTTTCCTGAGTATAATTTTTTATTGCATCACTATGCCAATTTTTTATATTTATTGTATTAGTTATATTTGATATATTATTTATTGCTTGTCTAACAGACAAAGCCATTCTAGCTCCAGTTTCTGAAATATTTTCTCCTAGTATTAGAATAGCATCATAATTTTCTATTTCTGATAAAGATGGTATATAAATACCACTATTATTTAATATTTGTAGTATCAATAATATTAATTCATATTCATTTTGAGATATACCTAAATAAAAATTATTTGTGCCAACTAACTTACTTAAAGCAAAATTACTTTCCATACTTGCTCTTGGAGAACCTAAACCAATAATTCTTTTAGAATTTTTTATTAAACTAGCAACTAATTCAATAGTATCTTTAATGCCAATTGAAGATATTTTGTTTATATTACGATGTATTGGGTAACGAATAAAATAAGACTTATTTGATGAATAACCAAAACGGCCTAAATCACATAAAAAAAAACCATTAATATTATTATTATATCGATTTTCTATATAACGTAATGAACCTAAATAAGTACCAATATTAATATTACAACCTATACTACATTTTAAACATATACTAGGTGTTAGATTTATATCCCATGTTCTAGCATATACTTTAGAATATATTTTATTAGTAAATACTCCAGTTGGACAAATTTCTACTAAATTACCAGAAAATCTATTTTTTAATATTCCATCATTCACACGACCAAAGTATATATTATTACCTGATCCGTAAACACCAAAATCATTACCTCCAGAATAATTACAATAAAATCTTACACATCGATAACAACCAATACATCTATTCATATGATGATTAATAAATGGACCTAAATATTGGTTTTTATATATACGTTTATTAAAACGATATCTTCTTATAAAATGTTTATTTAATATAGTCATATTTTGTAAATGACAATTTCCAGCTTCTTCGCAAATTGGACAATCATGAGGATGATTAGTCATCATTAATTCTATAATGTTTTTTCTAAAACTAATAATATCATGATGATTAGTTGAAATAATCATATTTTTATTTATTGTAGTCATACAAGACATAACTACACTACCTATGTTATCATTTTGATTATCATATTGTTTAACAGCACACTGTCTACATACCCCAATACTACCTAATGCAGGATGCCAACAAAAATACGGAATATTAAATCCTAAAGATAAACAAACATGTAATAAATTATTATTTTCATTAACTGAATAGTAATTTCCATCTATATTGATAGTAATCATTTTTAATACCATAAATACATTAAAATAGTTATTGTAACATAATAATAAATATATCTACTGTTTTAATTCTAATTTAAATTCAGAATAAAAATATTTTATTGCACTTCTTAATGGTTCAATAGCTCCTGGTGCATGTGCACAAAAACTTTTACCATACATTAAAGTGGAACATAACTGTTTTAATGTTAAAATATCATGTTTAGTACTTTGACATTTTCTAATTGATTTTAATAATTTTACAATCCATGGTAGTCCTTCACGACATGGAGTGCATAAACCACATGATTCTCGTGAAAAAAATTCTTCTATATTACAAACTAATTCTATAATATTAGTGCTATCATCTATAGCAATAGCCATGGCTGTTCCTAATCTACTACCAACATTAGATATATTAGCAAAATCCATAGGTACATCTAAATGTTTATCTAATAACAAAGCTGTACTAATACCACCAGGTAGCCACGCTTTTAATTTTTTATTATCTATTATTCCTTCAGCGTAATCTTCTAATAAATTACGAGCAATAATACCGAAAGGTACTTCCCATAGTCCAGGATTATTTACATGACCAGAAAAACCCATTAATTTAGTACCATGATCACTACTATTATTTATAGAAATACTTCTATACCAATTAGATCCATATAACACTATTGCAGGTATATTACATAATGTTTCAACATTATTAATACATGTAGGTTTTCCCCACAATCCAACATCAGTAGGAAATGGTGGTTTATATCTTGGATTTGCTCTACGTCCTTCAAGAGAATTAATTAATGCAGTTTCTTCTCCACTAATATAACGACCAGCTCCACTATGAGTAATTAATTCAAAATTAAAATTACTATCTAAAATATTTTTACCCAATAAATTATTATCTAATGCTTCATTAATTGCATAATTTAAATTATTTAATTCATTATGATATTCACAACGTAAAAAAATATATCCCTTGTTAATATTTAATGCATAAGCTGATATTAACATTCCTTCTATTAATAAATGAGGTAATTGTTCTAATAATACTCGATCTTTATAGGTACCAGGTTCCATTTCATCAGCATTACAAATTAAATAACCAGTACTATCTACTGTATTTTTTAAAGTAGCTAACCACTTATAAGATGTAAAAAAACCACTACCTCCCCGACCCCGTAATTTAGATTGTTCTACTATATCAATTATCATTTTATTATGCATAGCTAATGCTTTTTTAGCTCCTTGATAACCATATTTTGTTATATATTCAGATAACCATACTGGCTTATTATCACTACGTAGTCTCCAAGTTAACGGGTGTGTATATTCTGTTTTTTTTATATTAATCATAAATACTTGTTTATTATATTAATAATACTTTTTTTTAAAACTTTAGTATAAATATCATAATTAATCATTATAATTGGACTATGATCACATCTTCCTAAACAGCCAGTAGGTAAAAACGTAAACTTATTATCTTTAGTAGTTTGACCTAGTTTAATATTTAATATTAATTCAATATTTTTTTTAATGTTATTACAACCATTTAAATAACATACAACACTATCACAATAATATATAATATTTTTACCTACTGGTTTACGGAATATTTTACTGTAAAATGTTGCTACTGATTCTATTTCACTAATTGATAAATTTAATATCTTTGCAATATAAACAATTTCTTTGTTTGGTACCCAACCATATTTAGTCTGCGCAATCTTTAGAGCTTCAATCACTAACGATCTTGAATGTTCATATAATTTCTTTTTTTGATTTATAATTCTATATTCTTCTTTCACTAACATATTTATATTTTATATTAAAATTATTTTATTTTATCTATCAACATCTGACATTACAAAATCTATACTACCAAGATAAGAAATTAAATCTGGAATGAAACTTCCTTTAATTACACTAGGAATTTGTTGTAAATGAGGAAAACTAGGAGTACGAATTCTAGTTCTATAACTCATGATACCACCATCACTAATTAAATAGTAACTATTTATTCCCTTAGTAGCTTCAACCATTTGTAATGATTCATTAGCTAGTATTCTTGGTCCCCAAGAAACATTTATAAAATGATTTATCAAAGATTCTATATTATTTAAAGTATAACTTTTGTTAATAGGAGTAGTTATATTGTGATATATTTTAGATGGTCCACTAGGCATATTGTTTAAACATTGTTTTAAAATATTAATACTCTGAAATATTTCTTCTATTTTTAATATTAACCGACTATAACAATCACTTATTCCATTACCAATTGGAACGTCAAAATCAAAATTTTCGTAACCAGAATACGGACGACATTTACGTATATCAAAATTAATACCAGTAGCTCTTAGAGCAGAACCAGTTACTCCCCAATTAATAGCATCTTTGCTATTATAAGCAGCAACTCCTTTAGTACGATTACGTAGTATACTATTATTTACAGAAATTTTTATATAATTGTTTAACCTTTTAGGTAACCAATTTATTAATTCCTGTAATAATTTTTGCCATCCCTTTGGTAAATCACTAGCTAAACCACCAATACGAAACCATGCTGGATGCATTCTAGCACCGGTAATGTGCTCTATAATGTTATAAATTTTTTGTCTATCAGTAAAAATTAAAAATATTGGAGTCATACCACCTAAATCATGAATATAAGTACCTATATATAATAAATGACTATTAATTCTAAATAATTCAGATAACATTACTCTTATTACTTTTATACGTTCAGATACTTTAATTCCAGCTAATTGCTCTATTGCTAATATATATGGCATTTCATTTATACACCCACCAAGATATTCTATTCGATCAGTATATGGTATATAATTATGCCATGTCTTAAATTCACTAATTTTTTCCGCTCCCCGATGGTGGTACCCAATGTCAGGTATACAATTAATAATTTGTTCTCCTTTTAATTGTAAAATTAAACGGAATACACCATGTACAGATGGATGATTAGGTCCTAAATTAAGAAAAGTAAAATTTTTTTGTTGATTATTATTTTTTGTATTTATTTTCCACGTATCAGAATTAAAAGATGTTTCATTATTCATAATAACATTATTATAGTAATCACTATTACTATAATTATATTCTTGTTCAGTTGCTTTAATTAAATAATCTTTACGTAATGGATAACCAATCCAATTTTTAGGCATAATAAGGTGAGTTAAATTAGGATGATTTATAAATTTTATACCAAACATTTCCCAAGTTTCACGTTCATACCAATTAGCATTAATAAATATATTACTTATAGTTGGTATATACAAATTATTTTTTGATAAGGCTACTTTTAATATAATATCATGATTTCTTTCTATAGAAATTAAATGATAAAATACAGTATAGTCTAATTTAGGTATATTTTTAGTGTTTTTTCTTAATCTTTCATCTACACCATGTAGATCATATAACATAGAGTATGGTTTATTTAATTTTTGTTTTAAAAAAATAATTGTTTTTATTAATAAATCACGACTTATCCATATTATTGGATATTTTATTTTAGTTTTTTGTACAATTAAATTATTTAAACATAAATAAGTCTTTAATTGTTCAATTAATAAATAATTTTTATTATCTTTTGATTTTTTTATCATAATAAATTTATGATACTTTAATATCTTTACAATAATTTAAATATTAGCTTACATGCTATTAGATTTTTTATAATAGTTTACTTTATCATTTACAATCCATGATAATGGGCGTTTTTTATTTTTTATAGATTTTTGTAACAATAATAATGCTTGAATATATGCTTCTGGACGAGGTGGACAACCAGGTATATAAACATCGACAGGTATAATTTTATCTACTCCTTGAACTACAGAGTATACATCATACATACCACCAGAATTAGCACAAGCTCCCATAGATATTACCCATTTAGGTTCTAACATTTGTTCATATAACTTTTTTATTATTGGTGCCATTTTTATAAAAGGAGTACCAGCTATAACCATCAAGTCAGATTGTCTTGGTGATGAACGGATTACTTCTGATCCAAATCTAGCAATATCATGAACAGCAGTAAAAGTAGTAGTCATTTCTACATAACAACATGATAATCCAAAATTATATGGCCATAAAGAATTACTTAATCCCCAGTTAACTAACTTAGTTAAACTATTTTTTAATTTACCAAAAAAGATACTTTTTTTTAATATTAAATTATTTATATTAAATTTTTTATTTTTACAATTATATTTAATTTGTGAAAAATTGTCCATGATTTAAGTTAAAATAACTACTATCTACTTATTAAATTTAAAAATATTATTACATACAATATAAAATAATCCTATTAACATAGTAACTACAAACTCTATCATACAAAAGAAAACATTCCAACCTAAATTAATAGCATTGATAGACCAAGTATATAAGTAAATACATTCAGTATCAAATAAAATAAATATTATAGATGTCAGATAAAATTTATTGTCTACATAAGATTTAGATAAACCTATCGGATTAATACCGCTTTCAAATGGTATATTCTTATTATTATTTGTGCCTAAAGATTGCGAATAATTATTTAATACAAATTTTAATGACATCATTATAAAACATAACATTAAAGAAATAACAATTAATACAATAAATAAGTAAATAAAATTAGTACTAACAGAAATATGCAACATAATAATTTATCCAATAAAAATTTTTAGTGAAAATAATTATTTTATAATATAATTTTTGTTATTTCCAACATAAAAATAAATCATGAGATAATTTTATATCAAAAAATCTAATATACGATTAACAGAATAATTAATTATATCATTAATATTTTTAGGATAACAATAAAAAGCTGTTGTTAATAGATAAATAATTTCACCTAATTTTGACGTATGTAATAATAATTTTAAATGACTAGTATGTAATGGTGTTTCTCTTATAGTTAATAATAATGTTTTTCTTTCTTTTAATATAACATCAGCTGCTCTAATTATAAGATTATCATTATAGCTATTAGCAATTCCAGATAATATTTTAATAGAACATAGTAAAATAATCATACCATAAGTATTAAATAATCCAGAACTAATGCTAGCAGCAATGTCATTATTATCATATGTTATATCTGACAATTGTTCTATTTTTTTATTGGTAAATTTGTTTCTAATTCTATAGTTTTCTTGGCTGCATTACTTATAATTAAGTATGTCTGTATATTTGCTATTTCTTTTAATATTTATAATAATCTTATTCCGTAAATTACTCCACTAGATCCACTAATAGTAATAATTATTTTTTTTAATATATTCATAATATTAATTAATATATTGTAATTAATAATTAGTTATTATATAACTATAATAATATTAATAATAATTGTTATTAAATAATTATTTTAATGATACTAAAATATTATCATAGTATACTGTTTTGTCGTTAATTATTTTAAGAATATTACCAACAGTTATAAATGATCCTAATACTATAGCTACATCATTATAATTAACACTATTTATCATATAATACCAAGCATCTTTAATATTACTAAATGATAAGCTGTTAATATTAGTATATTTGACTAAATCAATATAACTAGCTGCTCTATGATGTTCAATATTAGTGCAATACCATTTATCAACTAACGGATTAAGTATATTAATTATTTTTACAAAATCTTTGTCACGAAATATACCTATTAGTACATGTACTTTTCCTGATATTGGTAATTTTTTTAATAGATTAACTAAATACTTAATAGCATGAAAATTATGTGCCACATCTAAAATAATGTATGGATTTACATGAATTACATTAAATCGACCTGGTAACCAGGCATTAATTAAACCATAACAAATATTTTCTCTTGTTATAACAAATGGTAATTTATTTATAACAGCTATAGCTATAGCTGCATTTTTTATTGGAATACTTGTAGGTATTGGTAAATTATTTAATTTTATATTATGATCTTGCCAACACCAATAATTATTATTATATACTAACCACCAGTCATATTTATAACTATATAATATAGTTCCAATAGCATCTGCTGTTTCATAAATACTAACTGGTATATTACTATCACCTATAACTGCTACTATATTAGAACGAAATATACCAGATTTCTCTTTAGCAATATCATTTCTAGTTAATCCTAAAAATTTAGTATGGTCTAAATCTATATTTGTAATTATAGCTAAATCAGCATTTACAATATTAGTTGCGTCTAATCTACCACCTAATCCAACTTCTAATATTATAACATCTAATTTAAATTGACTAAATATATATAATGCTGATAGAGTAGTAAATTCAAAATAACTTAATAAAGTTAATTTTCTAACATAATTAATAATATTAAATGATTTGATATGTATTAAATTATTTATTTCTTTTCCATTAATTCTAATTCTTTCTTTGTAATGCATTAAATGAGGTGAATTATATACACCAACCCGTATTCCTCTGTGAAGTAATATTAATTCTATAAGACGACAAGTTGTGCCTTTTCCATTAGTACCACTAATGGTAATAACAAATGGTGATAACGGTAATATATTTAATTTATTAGCTACAAAAGATATTCTATCTAGTGTTAGATCAATATCTTTATAATGTATGTTACTAATATAATGTAACCAATGATTAATCATATAATTTATAGTTAATTAGGTAATATTCTGTGAGTTAATTTTGCTAATATTTTAGCTACACGTATTCGTATATCTAATCTATGTATTATCAAATCTATTGCTCCTTTTTCTAATAAGAATTCACTTTTTTGAAAATTATCTGGTAATTTTTTACGTATGGTTTTTTCTATAATACTTGATCCAGTAAAACCAATTAATGCTTTTGGTTCAGCAATATTAATATCACCTAACATTGCTAAACTTGCAGAAACACCACCCATAGTTGGATTAGTTAATATAGTAATATAAGGTAAACATCTTTTTTTTAAATGGTATATTGCAGCACTAACTTTAGCCATTTGCATAAGAGCTAATACATCTTCTTGTATTCTAGCTCCACCACTTGCACTAAAACATATTAATGGACAACTATCCTTTAATGATTGATTAACAGCCATTATAAACTTTTCACCTACTGAAACTGACATAGAACCACCAATAAATTTAAATTCAAATGATATAGCTACTACCGGCATATTATATAATGTACCCTTTATGACTACTAACGCATTATGCTCTTTAGTTAATTTTTTTGCCATTAATAAACGATCATGATATTTTATTTTATCTTTAAAATTAAATATATCCTTATCTATGATATTAACACCTAATTCCAATTTTTTTTTATTATCTAAGAATGTATTTAATCTTAATCTAGCAGATATATACATATGATAATCACATTTAGGACAAACATTTAAGTTTTTTATTAATTCTTTTTTATATAGAATCTGATTACAATAATTACATTTTGTCCATATATTATTTGGTATATTTGACTTATTAATTGTTGTAATATTTTTTTTTATGATTTTATTAATCCAATTCATATAAATTATATTAAAATTTTATATTAATTTATTAAAAAATATTTAACATTAAAATATCTTGGAATTAAAAATTTATGTGGATAATATACTAGTACTAAATATAAACCATTTGCTGAAGCAGTTTTAATTAGATTCGTCTTTCTATTTACATTAATAATATTTTTTATCCAATCTATTGATTTTTTTCCAGAACCAATATCTAGTAATACTCCTACAATATTTCTCACCATATGATATAAAAATGAATTTGCTTTAATATCAATTACTAAATAATCACCATATCTATTAATAGATAGATTATATATTGTTCTCCAAGATGACATAGATTGACATCCAGACTGTTTAATTGAAATAAAATTATGTTCTCCTATTAAATAACTTGCTGCTTTTTTCATACTAGACTCATCTAGTAAATAATATACATGATTAACCCTATTATAATATAAAGACGAGCGTATTTTATTGTTATATATAATATATTGATATCTTCTAGCATAAGCACTATACCTAGCATGGAACGAATCTGGTACTTTTTTAATCCACTTAATAGAAATATTATTAGGTAAATTAGAATTCATTCCCATTATCCAAGCTTTATTTGGTAAATTAGCATCTGTCTTAAAATGAATTACTTGTCCAATAGCATGTACTCCAGCATCTGTTCTACCAGCACAAAAAATATTAACTTTCTCATTAGTTATATTAAATATTGCTTTTTCTATTTCTTCTTGTACGCTAGGTAAATTCTTTTGTTTTTGCCAACCATGATAGTTAGTACCAACATATTCAACACCAAGTGCTAATTTCATATTTAATGTAGAATTATTAATTTAAATACAAATTATATTAATTATATTTCTTTCTATTTGACAGTGAAACCAATACTAAAAAATTTTTTAAGTATATTAACTTTACTAGAAGTAATATTAATTGTTGACCATTCATCACGATATTTGTAATTATTTCTTAATAAATTAAAATTACCAAAGGTTTTTACTATATTTCTTAATTTTATATCATCACTTTTTATATTATACAATTTATTAATTAGTAATCTTAGAATATCATCATTTAGTGAATTACAATTTATATTATATCTAATTATATTAGATGGTAGTAATTTATACCAATTGTTATCTAAATTTAAATTAAAGAAATCAACACAATCACTAAATATTTTGATTATCCCTTTTATTTTACTATTTAATGTATAACCAGCAACATGAGGAGTACCAATAATAACTTTATCTAGTAGTTGCATTGATATATTAGGTTCATTTTCCCAAACATCTAAAATTATATGTATTAGTTTACCATTATTAATTACTTTTAATAAAAATTCATTATCTATTACTGACCCCCTAGCAGTATTAATAATAATACTGTTAGTTTTTATGATATCTATAATATCTTTATTAATTAAATGCCAAGTAGGATATTTACCATATTTATTTAACGGAGTATGCAATGTAATTATATTAGATTTAGTAACTAATTTTTCTAGAGATACTAAATTATAACTAGTTTTTCCTTCTAAAGGCGGATCACATAATATTGTTTCTATACCATATGTATTTAATTTATGGTATAAACAACTGCCAATATTACCTAAACCAATTATACCAATTACTTTGTCATTCAAAAAAAAATTATTTATTTTTGCAACATATAGTATTGCAGCAAAAACATATTCAGCTACCGCATTAGCGTTACAACCATTGGCAACAGATAATTTGATTTTCATATTTTTTATAGTTGAGAAATCAATATGATCAGTTCCTGAAGTTACTGATCCTATAAATTTTAATGTACTATTTTCTAATAATTTTTGATTAATTTGTGTAACAGATCTAATTACTAAAATATCTACATTACGTAATATTTTTGACGATATTTGTGTACTACTTATTAAATTTACTTGGCCAATTAAATTAAATAACAATTTACCGTATGGTATTTCTTCATCTATTAAAATTTTCATAATTATATCTTTTGCATTATTAGTGAAGCATTGGTACCACCAAATCCAAAACTATTACTCATAACTGTTTTTAACAAACAATTAGTTGTTCTTGTTATTAAATTCATATTTTTTGCTTTTGGATCTAATATTTCTATATTAATACTAGGAGCAATAAAATTATTTTCTAGCATTAATAGTGTAAATATTATTTCATGTACTCCAGCTGCTCCCAGTGCATGACCTGTCATAGATTTAGTTGATGAAAAAGCTGGATGTTTATTACCAAATGTTTTTTTTATAGCTTCTAGTTCTTTTATATCACCTAATATTGTTGATGTGCCATGAACATTAATGTAATCTACTGAAGTATTAATATTTTTTAATGCCATTTTCATGCAACGTATAGCACCATCTCCAGATGGTATAACCATATTAATACCGTCAGACGTAGCTCCATAGCCAATAATTTCAGCATATATATGAGCATTACGTGCTACAGCATGCTCTAATTCTTCTACTACTATAATACCACCTCCACCAGCTATTACAAAACCATCCCTATTAATATCATATACTCGAGATGCTTTTTCTGGTACTGTATTATATTTAGTAGATAAAGCTCCCATAGCATCGAATTCACAAGCCATTTCCCAACATAATTCTTCTCCACCCCCGGCAAAAATTATATCTTGTTTACCGTATTTAATAATTTCCATAGCATGACCAATACAATGTGCTGAAGTAGCACAAGCTGAGCTAATAGAATAACTTACACCCCTTATTCCAAAAAATGTTGATAAGCAAGCAGATATTCCTGAGGACATAGCTTTTGTTACTAAATATGGACTAACTCCACGTAATCCTTTAGATTTCATATTAATAGAACCTATCACTTGATTTCTGGGTGATCCTCCTCCAGAACCAACAATTAATCCAGTTCGATCATTAGATATCATATTTTTTGTTAAATTAGCATCTATAATAGCTTGTTCCATAGATAAGTAAGCATAAACAGAAGCATCACTCATAAAACGAGACATTTTTCTATTAATAATATCTTTAGTATTTAACTTAATATTTCCCCAAATATGACTACGCATGCCAGAATCTTTTAATTCTTGAGAAAAAGTTATTCCTGACTTACCACATTTTAATGATTTTATTACCTCTGCTTTGTTATTACCAATACTTGATATAATACCTAATCCGGTAATTACCGAACGTCTCATTAATTACTCCTATATTATAATAATTAATTAATAAACTAATTTTAATATATAAGTAACTTATTATATTAAATAATAGTTTTATATAACAACTAATAATTAAAATACTATAATTCAATATTAATAATAACTATTTATATTATTTATTTATATATTGTATTTGTTGACGTAATACATGATCCATTAATACAATTGCTAACATAGCTTCAGCTACTGGAATTGCTCTAATACCAATACATGGATCATGTCTTCCATTATTGGATAAATTAACACTAATATTACTATAGTTTATAGTTTTTATTGGTATCTTTATACTAGAAGTTGGTTTAATTACTAAATTAATAACAATAGGTTGTCCATTACTAATTCCTCCTAAAATACCTCCTGAATGATTACTAGCAAAACCATTAGGTTTTATTTCATCTCTACTATTACTACCTAACATGTTAGCAAACTTAAAACCTTCACCAATTTCTATTCCTTTAACTGCACCAATACTCATTAATGCATGAGCAATATCTGCATTTAATTTATCAAATACTGGTTCTCCTAATCCAATTGGTATATTTTTTGCTATAATTTTAATTTTCGCACCTACTGAATTTCCTGATTTTTTTAATGTATTTAAAAATTTCTTAAGTTTATAGATTTTATTTTTGTTTAAGCAATAAAATTTATTATTTTTTATATGTAAAATATTTGGTGCGTTAAATTTTATATTACCAATTTGGGTTAAGTATCCATTAATTATAATATTATGGTAATCTAATAAAAATTTTTTAGCTATAGCTCCAGCAGCAACTCTAACAACTGTTTCTCTAGCTGAAGCTCTACCACCACCTCTGTAATCGTAATATTTATATTTTTTATGATAAGTGAAATCAGCATGTCCTGGTCTGTAAATATTTTTTATATAATTATACTCGTCAGAATTATATCCATGATTCATTACTAATAATCCTATACTAGCTCCAGTAGTTTTTCCTTTAAAAACTCCAGATAGAATTTTTATATGATCTAATTCTTTTCTCGGAGTAACAAAATTAGATGTTCCTGGTCTTCTACGATTTATATCATATTGTAAATCTTTTTCACATAAATCAATTCCGGAAGGAACCCCATCAACTATAGCTCCTACACAAGTACCATGTGATTCACCAAAAGTAGTTACACGAAATAATTGACCAATACTATTTCCAGCCATATACAAAATTATTTTATTTATTTTTATTAAACCTAACTATTTGTAAAATAGTTTTTATAACATAATAATTGTTTTTTTGTTAAATAAAAAATATTACTATCGTATATTTTAATCCAATTAAATAATACTTTTGGATATTTTTTAATTAATTTATGTTTATTTGTTCCTATTTCACAAAATAATAATCCATTTTTACATAAATATTTACTTGAGTGATATATAATTTTTTTTATTATACATAAATTACTATCACCAGATAATAAGCTAATTATAGGTTCATAACGAAATTCTTTTGGTAAATAATTTATTTCTTTTTTACTTATATAAGGTGGATTTGCTATAATTAAATCATACTGACTATTAGGTGATAATACTTGAAATAAATCTGAACAAATTGGTGTAATCTTTTTATCTAAATTATAATTATGTATATTTATTTCAGCTACATCTAGAGCATCATAAGATATATCTATTGCATCAACTAAAATATTTTTGTATATATTAGTCATTAGTATAGCAAGACAACCACTTCCAGTACACATATCTAATATATATTTAGGTTTAAATTTTAAAATGTTAGAAAATCTATCAGTAATTAATTTTCCTATTGATGATCTTGGAATAATTACATTACGATTAATAAATAATTCTAATCCATAATACCAAGATATATTAGTTAGGTATGGTACTGGTATACGCTTATTGATACGAAAATCAATTAAATTAAGTATATAATTTTTTTCTTTTGATGTTAACTTAGCATTATATACTTCTTTTGGTGTATTTATAGATAAATTTAAGCTACTAAATACTAAATAAAAAGCTTCATCCCAAGAATTACTAGTTCCATGTCCGTAATAAACATTTGAATTATTTAATTTACTAGAAATCCATCTTATCATATCTAATATAGAATATAAATCTTTTATCTCTGTCTTTGATAACATATATAATAAAAATTTATTAATAACTACGTTAGTAATTGATATTGATTAATATATAATATAATTAACTGCATGATAGAACAATTATATATATAGTTATTAACTATGTAAATGTTAAGTTAGACAATATAATTTTGAAAATTATTATGTCTATTTAATAATATAATAATTTTAAAAAATTAGTTATTCTAATACTTATTATTAATACTTAATTAAGTATAATATAAAATATATTTATTTCTATAAAATATATTCATGTTATTTTTTTATTATATTATTTTAATAAGTTTTATTTTTAATATTTATTAAAATTTATAATAATTAATATGATAATTACCTTAATTAATATATTATATTAATGATAATTAGTGTTTTTTATAATTTTTAAATAAAATATTCTGATAGCGAGACATTTATGTTTTTTAATTTTTTACATTTTTTGTTAACTATTATTATAATAATATTTTTAACCACAGTATTAAACAAAAAACGTAGAGAAATTAAGATAAGATTTGTATTACAATTGTTATTAATAGAAATTTTATTAGCATATATATTATTACATTCATCGATTGGATTAATATTAGTAAATTTATTATCGAATATTTTTAATAAGTTATTAACTTTTGCTTTTTCAGGTACTGAATTTGTATTTGGTGGTATGTATAAATATAAATTAGCGTTTTTTTTTATTACTGCTTTGTGTCCAATTATATTTGTCTCTGTATTAATTGGTATTTTACAGTATATTCGTGTATTACCTATAATAATAATTACTGTTGGTACAATACTATCAAAGATTAGTGGTATGGGTAAATTAGAGTCATTTAATGCTATTAGTTCTTTAATGTTAGGACAATCAGAAAATTTTATTGCTTATAAAAATATCTTATATAAAATACCAGAAAATCGTATGCATAATATGGCTATTACAGCTATGTCAACAGTATCTATGTCTATTATTGGCTCTTATATAAGAATACTTTCTCCAAAGTATGTAATCACTGCAATTATTTTAAATATATTTAGTACTTTTATTATATTATTATTATTAAATCCATATAATATAAACTATAATGATGATGATATTAATATTAAAAATTTACATGAAAATAAAGGTTTTTTTGAAATGTTAAGTGATTATATTATAACTGGTTTTAAGGTAGCTGTTATAATAGCAGCTATGTTAATAGGCTTTATATCATTAATATCTATGATAAATTATTTATGTAATTTAATAATAGGTATTAATTTTCAGGAATTATTAGGTTATATTTTTTTGCCATTTGCTTGGATTATAGGTATTCCGGAAAAAGATATATTAAATGCTGGTAGCATTATGGCTACTAAGTTAGTATCAAATGAATTTGTTGCTATGATGGATCTAAAAAGAATGTCTAATAATTTATCATCTAGATCTATAGGAATTTTATCAGTATTTTTAGTATCATTTGCTAATTTTTCTTCTATTGGTGTAATATCAGGATCTATCAAAAGTTTAGATAAAAATCAAGGAGATATAATTGCTAAATATGGTTTTAATCTTGTATATAGTTCTACTTTAGTTAGCGTATTATCAGCTGCTATTTCTGGAATAGTAATTAAATAAGAATTAAACTATTTTTTTAATTAATTCAATTATATTTTCTATTCTATTAATAATATTAAATTTCCCGATAACATAAATTATTTGACTTAATGGTGGTGAAGCAAAATTATTAGTAATTGCAAAACGCAGCATCTGATAAAAAATTTTTTTATCTTCTTTATTTAAAGATATTTGATCTAAAATATCTTGTATTTTATGAACATTCCAATTATTGGAACTTTTTAAGTTTAACAAAAAATTTTTAAATACAGTTAAAAAAATTAATTTATCTTTAATATTTAAATTGTTTAAATAATTTAAATTTAAATTAATTTTATTACTATATAAATATTGATACTTATCAATAATTTCTTTCATTGTGTTACATCTTGATATAGTTAATTTTAACAAATCTTTTATTTTTATATTTTTGTCAAAATTTAAATTTAAAAATTTAGAGTAGTTTATAAAATTATTAACTATATAATCAATCGATAAGTTATTCATATAATACCTATTGTACCATAATAACTTACTTATATCAAATTTAATAGGAGTTTTATTAACTTTATTTAAATCAAATAAATTTATTACTTCCTTTAAATTAAAAATTTCTTTATTACCATGTGACCAACCTAATTTTATTATATAATTAAGTAAAGCTTCTTTTAGAATACCGTTATTATGGTAGTACATAATATTGTTAGATTTATTACGTTTAGATAATTTTTTTCCATTACTATCTAATAGTATAGATAAATGAGCATAATTTGGTAAATTTATACCTAGTGCCTTTAATATGTTTATTTGACGGGGAGTATTATTGATATGTTCTTCCCCTCTTATAATATGAGTAACTCCCATATCATAGTCATCAATTACCGAACAAAAATTATATGTTGGTATATTATTTGCACGTAATATTATTAAATCATCTATTTCACTATTACTAAATGATATCTCTCCTCTTATTAAATCATTAAAAACAACATGACCATTATCAGGATTACGAAATCTTATTACGTAGTTAGTACTACTATTACTAGTATATTTTATATTCCTACAATGTCCATCATATTTAGGTTTAATTTTATTAATTAATTGTGATTGTCTTAATACTTTTAATCTATCTTTTGTACAAAAACATTTATAAGCAATATTATTTTTTAACATATAATCAATAATAGAATAATATCTATTTAATCTATTAGTTTGATAATAAGGACCATAATCCCAATTTATACCTAACCAAGTCATACTATCTATTATATGTTGTTTGTAATGTTGTTTATTTGATCTAATTATATCAGTATCTTCTATACGTAAAATAAATCTACCATTTTTACCCCGAGCAAATAACCATGAATATAAAGCAGTACGAACACTTCCAATATGCAAATATCCAGTTGGACTAGGAGAAAATCTTGTTATAACATTCATTAATATTAGTTTGGTATGTTTAATATAAATATATAAAATGATATAATATAATTTATGATATTTCAATTAATAATTTTATTTATTATTGATTATTGACTAAAATAATAGTTAAATATATTATCAATTAACATTGAAGGTGATTAGCTCAGTTGGTAGAGCACCTCTCTTACAAGGAGGAGGTCGACGGTTCGATTCCGCCATCACCTATTCTATTTTAATAATTTTAATATTATTATGAAAAAGAAAAAAGTTATTATAGGATTATCTGGTGGTGTTGATTCTTCTGTTTCTGCTTGGTTATTACAACAAAAAGGATATTATGTAGAAGGTTTATTTATGAAAAACTGGGAAGATGATGATACTATATATCAATGTTCTGCTGCTCAAGATTTGTATGATACAGAATTAGTATGTAAAAAATTAAATATTAAGTTGAATGTTGCTAATTTTTCATATGAATATTGGGAAAATGTATTTAGATTATGTTTAATTTATTATAAATTAGGTTATACACCAAATCCTGATGTATTATGCAATAAAGAAATAAAATTTAAAGTATTTCTTGATTTTGCTTTAAAAAAGCTAAAGGCTGATTATATTGCAACTGGTCATTATGTTCGCTCAGTTATTATTAATAATCATTATTCTTTGTTAAGAGGTATTGATAAAAATAAAGATCAAAGTTATTTTTTATATACTATAAATAACAGTATATTAGAGAAAGTTTTATTTCCTGTTGGACATTTAACAAAGTTTCAAGTAAGAAGTATTGCTAATAGAATTAATTTATCTAATGCTAATAAAAAAGATTCTACTGGTATGTGTTTTATAGGTAAAAAAAAATTTAATAATTTTATTAGTAGATATTTAAAATCTAAACCAGGAAAAATTAAATCCGTTAATGGTAATATTTTAGGTAATCATGATGGATTAATATATTATACTATTGGTCAACGTAAAGGTATAGGTATAGGTGGTATTTCTGGTATGCTTAGTAAGCCATGGTATGTTGTTAACAAAGATATTGTAAATAATGTATTAATAGTTACTCAAAATCGCAGAGATAAAAAATTAATGTCAAATATAGTAGTTGTTAATCAAGTAAATTGGATTAATCAAAAAAAATTAAATAAACCGCTGCAATGTACTGCAAAGGTACGTTATCAACATAAGGATATAAAATGTTTAGTAATACCAAACAAAAATAATCTTTTAGTTTATCTTTATGAATTAGTATTAGCAGTTACTCCAGGACAATCAATAGTATTTTATTTGTCAGAATATTGTTTAGGTGGAGGTTTTATAAAAAAATGTATTTTGTGCGAATAAAAACAATATATATTAGTAATAATATTAATTTTGAAATAAAATTATTTTTTTAGAAGTTAATTTAATAGTTATTTATGTTATAGTAACAATATATTAGTTAGCATAGTACTTTATAAAGTAATTAAATAGTTAAAATAATTCAATGTTTAATAATCTATCAAATAAATTAAGTAAAATAATAAATAATATCAGTAATAAAAGTTTACTATCTAGATACAATATTAATGATTCAATAGAAAAAATAAAAATTACTCTTTTAGAATCAGATGTATCACTATTAGTAGTAGATGATATTACTAATAGAATAAAAAATAAAATTAAACAAAATAGTGATATTAGTTTTACTAATGGAGAACAATTTATCAATGTCATACGTCAAGAATTAGTTAATACTATAAAAAATAGTACTAAACTATCTTTAGTTGGTAAATTAAAGTCTATATTATTAATTGGAGCTCCAGGATCAGGAAAAACTACTAGTACTATTAAAGTAGCTAAATTAATACAAAATACGGGAAAGAAAGTTTTGGTTACTTCTATTGATATTTATAGGCCTGCAGCATTTAACCAATTAGAATTATTATCTAGATTAGCTAAAATAGATTATCTATTATTAAATAGTTATTCTGATACAACAGATATTATTAAACAAGTATTAATTTATTTTAAACTAAAAAATTATGATATATTATTAATTGATACTGCTGGTAAAATTTACAATCATGATTATATAGAAAATATAAAAATAGTACATGATTTATTAGAATTAAATGAGATTATGTTAGTTACGGATATTACTATAGGTCAAGATATTACTAATTTAGCTAAAAATATTAATGATCGTTTACCAATTAGTAGCATGATGATAACCAAAATGGATAGTGATGCTAAAGGCGGTACTATACTATCATTGAAACATATAATACATAGTCCAATAAAGTTTGTCGGTACTGGAGAAAAAATTAGTGAAATAGAATTATTTAATCCAAACAAAATAATAAATAGAATATTAGGTACAGTAGATACTTTATCTTTAAGTAATATTAATTATAGTCATTTAAATAAAAATAATAAAATTGATAATAATTTTAATTTGTTTGATTTTTTAAATCAATTAAAGAAAATTAACAGAATTAGTGGTATAAATGGTATCTTAAACAAGATACCAGGTATTACTAATACATTTGATAATATCAAGTATGGTATTAATAATATTGATGCTAAATTTTTGATTAAATCAGAAGCTATTATAAATTCAATGACTAATTTAGAAAGAAATAATCCACTCATAATAAAAAGTTCTCATAAAAAACGTATTTCTAAAGGTTCTGGTGTTAATATTCAAGATATTAATATATTGTTAAAACAGTTTTTTTTAATTCAAAAAACGATAAAAAAAGTAAAAAATAATAATTTTTTAAAAATATTAAATAATATGAATAAATTAGTTACAAACAAATTTTATAAGAGATAAATTGTTATAAATAAAATATTTTGATAAAATTATAATTATGATAAAAATTAGATTATCCCGTTGTGGAGTAAGAAAAAAACCGTTTTATCATGTTATTGTTACTGATGTAAGAAATCCTCGTGATGGTCGTTTTATCGAACGTATTGGGTTTTTTAATCCTATAATAAAGACAAATAATTCGGTGTATATAAACATTAATCGTTTAAAATATTGGAAATCTTGTGGTGCTTATATATCGAAAAGGGTTTCATATATATTAAATAATTATTGTAATGGTTAATTTTTAATGATACATAAATTAAATAATCCAATAATAGTTGGTCAAATAGGATCAACTTATGGAATATTTGGATGGTTAAGAATTTATTCTTTTACAAAAAGAAAAATAGATATTTTTTCTTATCAACCATTTTTTATTAGAGACATTAATACTAATAATAATTGGAAAAAATTAAGAATTAATTCTTGGAAATTTAATAAAAATTGTATAATATTAAAAATTAATGATATTGATAATAAAGAAAAAGCTAAGTTATTAACTAATTATTATATTTTCATTGATAAAAAACAATTACCAGTATTAAGTAATAACGAATATTATTGGGTAGATATTATTGGTTTAAAAGTAATAAATATAGAAAATTATTTTTTTGGGGTAGTTTCTAATATTATAGAAACTAAAGCTAATGATGTTTTAATTGTTAAAAAAAATGTTGATGATTATTTTAATATTTATGAAAGATTTATTCCCTATTTATATAATAAGGTTATAAAAAAAATAGATATAAAAAATAAAATTATGGTTGTTATTTGGAATCCTAAATATTAGTATTGTTATTTATGTTGATTAGCATAATTAGTTTATTACCAGAAATATTTGATTCATTTGCTAAGTACGGTATAATAAGAAAAGCTATAAAAAAAGGGATTTTGTCAATAAATTATATTGATATTCGTGATTTTACTAAAAATGATTATCATTCAATAGATGATAGACCATATGGCGGTGGTGCAAGTATGGTAATTAAATTTGATCCTGTTTATCGTGCTGTTTCTTATGCTAAAAAAAATACTAACGTTAAAACAAAGGTTGTTTATCTATCTCCTCAAGGAAAAAAATTAAATCAATATAGTATAAATAAAATATCTAATACTAAACATATAATAATATTGTGTGGACGTTATAAAGGTATAGATGAAAGATTACTGACTAAAGTAGTTGACGAAGAATTATCTATTGGTGATTACATTATTAGTAATGGGGAATTAGCAGCAATGATATTGATAGATGCAGTATGTAGAATGTTACCTAATATTATTAAATATGAATCTTTAATAGATAATTCTTTTTATAATGGACTACTAAGTTATCCTCAATATACTAGACCAAAAATAATAGAAAATATGTCAGTACCATCTGTGTTATTATCTGGTAATCATAATGAAATAAATAAATGGAAATTAAAACAATCTCTTGGTCGGACTTTCTTAAGAAGACCAGATTTATTAAGTAAAATTACTTTATCTGATGAACAAAAAAAGTTATTATTAGAATTTAAAAAAGAAAATAATTTAATGTGTTTTAAATAAATTTAACTATTTTTGGTAATACTTATTGTCTATGAATAAAATTAATATTATAAAATTAGTAGAGGAAAAATATCTTAAAAAGAACATTCCTAATTTTAGAACTGGTGATACAGTACAAGTAAAAATATGGATATTAGAAGGAGATAAAAGAAGAATACAATCTTTTGAAGGAATAGTTATTAGTATTCGTAATCATAGATTAAATTCGTCGTTTACTGTTCGTAAATATTCTAATAATGAGAATGTGGAACGAGTATTTTTGTTACATTCTCCAATTATTTATAATATAATTGTTAAACGTTATGGATTTGTGCGTAGATCAAAATTATATTATTTACGTAAATTATCTGGTAAAGCTACTCGTATAAAAGAAAGAATAAAAAAGGGTAGTAAAAAGTAGTTTTATTTATAATAATTTTATTTCAGTTTATATATTATATAAATATTTTATGATTACTCCAAGTGAGCTTAAAAATATTCTCCCAATAAATAACGTTATTAAAGATTTTGTTTTAAAATCTAGAAAAATTGTTAAAAATATTATTAATGGTAAAGATTCAAGATTATTAGTTATATGTGGTCCTTGTTCAATTCATGAAATAAAATCTGCTATTGATTATGGTACAAGATTAAGATTATTATCAGAAAAATTAAATAATAAATTATATATTATAATGAGAGTATATTTAGAAAAATCTCGTACTATTAATGGTTGGAAAGGATTAATTAATGATCCATATATTAATCAGTCCTTTGATATTGAATCTGGATTATTTATAGCACGTAATTTATTATTAACTTTATTAAAGCTAAAATTACCAATAGCTACAGAAATTTTATCCATAAATAATTATCAATATATTAATGATTTAATCAGTTGGGGAGCAATTGGAGCTAGAACTGTTGAATCTCAAATTCATCGAGAAGTAGTATCTGGTATACCAATGCCGGTGGGTTTCAAAAATAATACTGACGGTAATATAATAAAAGCTATAAATGCTGTACAAGCATCTAGATTAAAACATAGTTTTATTAATATAGATCAACATGGAAAAATTACTGTAATTAACACTAATGGTAATTATAATAGTCATATTATTTTACGGGGAGGTAAAACACCTAATTATCATAATAGTAGTATACATTTTTGTAAACAACAGATGATTAATTTTGGTTTACCAACTAAATTAATAGTAGATTGTAGTCATGGTAATGCAAGTAATAACTATTTAAATCAATTAAAAGTAGCTAGATCAGTAATAACACAAATTAATAATAATAATCGTGATATTATTGGTATTATGTTAGAAAGTAATATAAATTCTGGTAATCAGAAATTAACTTTACCAAAATATTTAAAATATGGAGTTTCTATTACTGATCCATGTATCAATTGGAATACTACTCATAAAATATTATTTGAAATATATAAAAATTTGTCTTTTAAAAATAAATAATTTATTTAATAAGCTTTTTTATACTAAGATGAAAATACGAACAATCAATTATTGATTTTATTTTTTTTAACATTTTCTTATTATTAATATAGTTAATAATTTTATTAGATCTATTAATTACAGTTATATAATTATGATGGTGTAAATAGTATTTTATAATACTAATTTTTTTTTTCAATATTATTTTTTTGGTATATGCTAAATAATAATCTATTAATTTATTATTTTTAAATTGTAAACTATTTTTTTTTAAATTATTAAATATTTTAAATGCACATATTATGTTTTGGTAATTTTTATTTAAATCAAATAATCTACCGTGATATAATCTAATATATATTAGTCCTTTTAGATACATTAATCTATCAATATTCACAAACGTTTTAGAATATTTTTTTATAAATATATTAATATTAACTAATAATTTATGTAACTTACTTAAATTAAAATTATCAACTACTAATTTTTCATTAGTATTTTTTTTATATTTACAAATAATGTCTATAATTTTATTATTTTCACTTATATTATTATAATATTGTTTTCCTACAGATGAATTAATATTACTAAATAATAGTATAAAAATAAAATACTTTTTTAAAGCAGATATAAACATAAATTAATTAATGAAAATAAATAGTATTTTTTATATTCCCAAAAAAGAACAAAATGGACAAAGATTAGATAAAGTAATTACAAAATTAAGTAAAATATATTCTAGAGAAAAAATAAAACATTTTATACTACATGGCTTAGTAAAAGTTAATAATATTATTATATCTAATCCTGATAAAAAAGTTTATTGTAATGATAAAATAGAACTTAATATTAACTTATCTAATAATAGTATTATTACACCCAAAAATATTAGATTAAATATAATCTATGAAGACCATAATATATTAATAATAAACAAACAAAGTAATTTTGCTATGTATTCTAGTGATGAAAAATATAATACTGTACTAAATGCTATATTATATCATTGTCCACTAAATATTAATCTACCTAGAGTAGGTATTATACACAGATTAGATAAAAATACAACTGGTATATTAATAATAGCAAAGAATCTATTTACTCAGTATAAATTAACACAACTAATGAAAAATAAGCAAATTATTAAAGAGTATTTAGCAATAGTACATGGACATACTAATAAATATGGATCTATAATTAAACCAATATCTAGAAATACATATGATCGAACTTGTATGAAAGTATGTAATTTTGGAAAATTAGCTATTACTCATTACAAAGTAATAAAATATTTCAAAAATTATACTTATTTGCGAGTAATATTGGAAACTGGCAGAACTCATCAGATTAGAGTACATATGTCATATATTAAACATCCAATATTAGGTGATGTAAAATATAATGTTATTTTTAGAAATAAAGAAAATGATATAAATTTTAATAGACAAGCATTACATTCATATAAATTAAAGTTTAATTATCCATTTAATAATAGTAAAAAAATATGGTATGCTCCTTTACCTAAAGATATGAAAATTTTATTAAAAAAATTATCTAA